>JAIRXX010000324.1 GCA_031268065.1 Propionibacteriaceae bacterium | reverse complement strand
ATCAGGCCCCGGTTCCTCATGGCCCATCCGGGCAGCGCTCCGAATTCGTCAGCGGTGCGCCTGGGCGAGGGCTGCGAGGGAACGGGCGAATGGACGTGCCACAGCATGAACCCCGGACTGGTCTGCGGGTCGGGGTGAGCAGTCCGCAATGCACTGCCCATGCCTAGACCGCCTCTCGAATCACTTGGGTGCCTTGGGCATTTAGCGGTGCAAGCCAGTGGCGCAAACGGTAGCCCCAATTCGCCCCCTGGTCGGGTGCAACCCGGTTCGGAGTTCCGCGAGCGGCACCGGCTTGGCCTGAAGGTGAGTGAGTCATTTCGTATCCAAGTGCGCAAGCCAACAGGTAATCACCGCAGAAACTATGTGGGAGGCGAACAAACCGCTGACGGAGGCGTCAGCGCAATACGTTTATCTGGGCATCCGGCACGTCGGCCCAGGCGCGGTCCGCTGTGTAGACGAGCGCACCGAGGCGCTGGGCGGCGGCGATGCAGATTCGGTCGCCCAAAGACAGGTTCCGGTGCTTGAGCCACAGGCGTGCGGCAGCGACAGCATCATCAGCCGTAATGGGCACGATTTCCAGGCCAAATCCGGCCAAGGCCATTTCGGCGGCGGTCCAGTCCCCTGCTTTGGCGAAGACTTTGGTGGCCACCTCCGCCCAATTCGCCACCGTGCAAACAGTCTGTTCGGGGGCGTCGAACGCGGCTTGCACTTTGCTGGCGCCAGCCTCCCCCCACAGAAAGGCCAGCAGCGCGGAGGCGTCGAGAACGATCATTGGATTGTGTCCCGCTTTTCCGAGTCTGCCTCCGCGCGGCGCTCGGCTATCAACTCAACCACCGGGCTGCTCGTTCCCGCCACGGACGCCCGGAACTTTGCCAGCGCATCGCTGGCGGACGAGATCAACACGCCCGCATCCGTTTCCACGAACACCAGCGCGGAACCCTGCCCCCAACCATGCCGCTCTCGGATTCGGGCAGGTACGACAACCCGCCCCTTCTCTGCCATCGTCACAGCGTGTGTTGCCATGCGCCTACAGTACCGCTAACAACCAGAAGTGGGAAGAAATAAATAATGTGACACGATATCCCTTTGGGGCCACACTTGCGATGGCACCACCCGCTGACCCGCCATCGACTACCTCGATCAGGCTGACAGCCCTACCGCACCTGTTGGAGAAACACCAACACTGCTTGCTGGACAGCGAGCAACGACCGTTTGAACTGGTAGCCGACGAAGCGCGGCCCGGCGATGACTTCTGCGGACACTTCTCTCCCCCGGCTAAACGGTGGGCACGGATTCAGCACTACGTCTGGAGAAGCTAAGGCGAGCAACGGCGAAGTCACCTGATACGCCCTGAAAGCGTCGAAGCAACCTAACGGATGAGGCCACTCCCGTTCCATAACTTGGCCCTAATTGAGTGACTCATCCTCATCCTCATCGTCCCAGGGTTCAAAAAGTTCCTCAATTGTGATCCCAAAGACCTTGGCAAGGCGAAATGCCAGCGGCAAACTGGGGTCGAAGCGACCTTTCTCAATCGAGATGATGGTCTGCCGAGTCACTCGGACTCGTGTGGCCAGTTCTTCCTGAGACCAACCGCAGAATGCCCGGTGTTCAGCTACGGTGTTGTCCATCAGCCGCGCCTCCGGAGCACGAGGTAAGCAACCACGATAGCCACACCCCTAGCACGATAGCCGCAAGCTCCTGAGAGACGACCAGGATCAACCCGTGCCATGTCCGCCAGGCGTGCCCCGCAGGGCGCAAAACCTGTGGCGCAGACGCCTTCCATGCGGGCGTTGAGCGTCACCACAGTTACGTGCTATCGATATATGCTTTGTATCAATTCCAGTTACAAGGAGGTGTCCAATGACACGTTCGATTAGCCCGTCAATGGCCCCTGTCCTGGAGCGTCTGGAGTTGGACCGGCCCGAGACAGTCACCACGACCGGCTTGGCGGCAATCTTGGCCGAGACTGGCGTTGCCACGCCCGCCAGGGTAGTCGCGGCCCGATTGCGGAAGACTGGGTGGCTGCTAGCAACCGGGCAACGCGGCGTGTGGGAGTTCGTTCCCGCCGAGGCGGCAGGCCCTTACTCGCGCCACGACCCGGTGATGCCGTTGAAGTCATACCTTGCTGCGCACCCGGCAGACCGGATCGCATTGACGTTGCAAGCCGGCGCATGGGCACACGGCCTTGCCAACAGAGTGCCGTCCAATCCCGAGGTCGCCGTCGCCGCCGGGACCGTGTTGCGCCGCCTGCCTGCCACACTTGCACCGTCAGTGTTCAACCCGGCGCTGCCGACAACGGAGGCCCGTGGAGTTCCGGTGCTGGCAGCCGAGTCGATCCTAGTCCATATGGCGGTGCGGCCAACCGATGTTCGGTCGTGGGCATCTGCGGTCGAGTGGCTGCCGGACCTGGCAGCCCAGGCAGCTTGGGACTGTCTTTCGGTCGAGTTGGTGGCACGGCCAAGGTCGGTCGCAGTCAGGACGGGGTACCTGCTGCAAGGGTTGCGCCCCGATCTCGCCGCGCAGATAGCACAGACCGCTCCTGTGACATCGAGGGTGTGGTTCGGGCCGCGCGGAAAGATGTTTCGCTATGACACCAGTTGGCTGGTGGCGGACACGCTGCTGCCGTCCGACCCGAGACGATGGGACGCCGACTCATGACGATCAGGATCAACCCTGGCCATATCGCCAGGCACATCCCAACAGGCGCAGGGGCGCAGGGCCGTGATGCCGCCATCGTCGACATCGCCCAAGACCTGTTGCTGCGCCACCTCCACAGCGAAGGCGTCCTGGACAGGTTGGCGTTCAAGGGCGGCACCGCTCTGCGGAAACTCTACGCAGGCACAGCAGGGCGGTTCTCCCTCGACTTGGACTTCTCCACGGCTCGGATCGAGGACGACGCCGATGACGTATTGACCGATATGATCGCCGCTGTCGATGGGTTGGCCGTCGGCCCATTCAGCTACAGCGTCACCGAACGGCGTGGCAAATGGATTCTGGTCTACGACCACAGCCTCGGCGGGCCGTCAGTTGCGCTGCAGTCGAAGTTGGACTTG
>JAIRXX010000299.1 GCA_031268065.1 Propionibacteriaceae bacterium | reverse complement strand
TGTGAACGCATGTATTAAACCCAGTGGACGAATGTGCAGAGCCAAATGCCGGACCGTTATGACGAGATGTACCAAGCGGCGTCTCGCTACTACATACAGGGCGAGACGATGGAGTCCATCGCGCACCAGTTGAAGCTGTCCCGCTCGTCGGTGTCCCGGCTGCTCAAGGTGGCCCGCGAGATAGGGCTGGTGCGGATAAGCCTCGCTGATTGGGTGGGGTCGCATTCGCCGTTGGCCGCCACGCTGGGTGATGCCTTCAACATCCGGGTACACATGGTGGCCATCCGGGATGCCGCCAATGAGAACCTGCGCTTCGAGCAAGTGGCGAAGCTGGCCGGGCAATTGCTCACCGAGTCCGTTGGGGATCACCAGTTCATCGGGGTGGCTTGGGGCGTCACCACGGCTCGGGTGGTGCGCCATGTGTCCCGGCGGCCCTTGGTCGGCTCGGTCGTGCTGCAGATAAACGGCGGGGCGAACGCCCATTCTTTCGGGATTCCCTATATCGGTGAGATTTTGCAGACGCTCGGTGATGCCTTCGACTCCCAAGTCATCCATTTCCCAGTGCCGGCCTTTTTCGACTACGCCGCCACCAGGGAGGCGATGTGGCGGGAGCGTTCGGTGCAACACGTCCTCGGGCTGCGGGAACGGCTCGACTTGGCGGTATTCGGCGTCGGCTCCTTCTACGCGACTGTCGCCTCGCACGTTTATTCGGCAGGCTATCTCTCCGCCGCTGAGATTGACTCCCTGGCCGCCGACGGTGTTGTCGGCGACGTCTGCACGGTGCTGCTGCGCGAAGACGGCTCCCACGCCGATGTGGCTTGCAACGAACGTTCCACCGGCCTCACCCCGCCTGAATTGCGGAAAATCCCCCGCCGCCTCTGCGTGGTGGCCGACCCGGCCCGCGCGGCGGCCACCCTAGGCGCCCTGCGCGCCGGTGTGGTCACCGATCTAGTCTGCGACGAGAGCACCGCCCGCGCCGTGGCCGACCGCGCCGGGCTTTAGCTGGGGCTTGGCGGGGGCGCTGCGTCTACCGTGACCGACCAGGCCACTGGCCAGGCCGTCCACACTGGCATTGATATTGGTTGGAGTAAACGCTTACGGGCGCAGAGGCACCTTCCTGACAAGCTCGGCCATAAAGCGACCGGCTTGGCCTGGGACGTTAAACCGTCTCAGGCCAAGCCGGCCTTTTGTCCGTTACTGTGTTGGCTGGTCCGTCGGTTCCGGCTCAGACTGCGTTTCGGGCGCAACGATTGATGCTGCGACCGGATTCTTCTTTCCGAAGATCACGCCCAGCAGGATGATGGCGATTGATGTTGCGAAGGCGGGGATTGTGCCACCGCTCAGCGGCTCTTTGAGGGCGGGGATGATCTCGAAGAAGAAGCCGACAACGGCTGAACAGACCATGCTGACCATGAGCCACCTAACTGGCACCCGAGTTCCCTTCCGGTCGAAGATGGTTGCGCACAGCACGGGCATGAGCGGTGGGGTGAGCCATACGCCCGCCCACACGAGCAGGGACAGCACGCTGGGAACGAGCCAGGCGATAATGAGGGTGGCTGCGCCGATGACGGCTGTGATGACACGTAGGTCTTTCAGCAGGGCGGGAGAGTCCTGCTTGCTCTTCTTGACAACTTTGAACCAGATGTCGTGGCCGAGAAGGGTGGCCGAAGAGTTGAGGAAGCCAGCGGCGGAACTCAAGATGGCGGCCCATAGGGCACCTAGCAGGATGCCGCCGACCCAGCTCGGGAAGTAATTCACAGCTGCTTCGGGGAAGACCATCTCAGGGTCTTCCATGCCACCGGGATTGATCTTAAATGCGGCCATGCCGGTGAGCGCGAGGAGAATACCCAGCAGCCCAGTCACGACCATGCCGATGCTGACGCCCCAGATACCGGCTTTGGCGCTCTTGGCACTGCCGAGCCGCTGCCAATAGGCAAAGTTTGTGAAGCGGGAGAGTCCCTTGTTCATCCAGAACATCAGGATAGTGATGGCGCCTGCTGTGCCGAGGAAGCTGTGGTACTCGGTGGGGAGGCCAGCTTGGACCTCGATCAGACCGCCACCGTGGGCTGTCGTGACGATGAACACGATGATGATGCCCACAGCGAGAAAGATGCCCTGGAAGACATCGACCAACATCACGCTGACGAGGCCGCCCGCCACCGTGTAGGAGATGAAGATGGCCGCGCCGATGAACATGCCGAGCAGTGCGTTGGCGCCAGTCAGGAGATTGAGCGTCTTGCCGAATGCTGAGTACTGTCCAGCCAGCCACGACAGCAAGCCGAGCGAGAGGAAGATGCTCGGAACGATTCGCATGAACTTGCTTTCGCCGTAGACCCGGCAGAGCACGTCGCTCAGCGTGGTTGCCTTCATCTCGTAGTATCGCCGCCCGACCGTGAAAGCCATGATGATGACAACCACGGGCATGGCGAGGATGAAATGCAGTGATGACCAGCCCTGCAGGTAGCCGAGTGATGGATACGCCAAGACGTCGCCAGCGCCGATAGACGTGGCAAAAGTGGCGAACATTAGCACCGTTGGCCCCATCCGGCGTTCACCGGCCATGAAGGCGTCACTGGTCTTGATCTTGCGTGCGGAATAGAAACCAATTGCCAAATTGACTACGACAAACGCAATCATGATTAGCAGAATTATCATGAGTAGAACTCCCTTGTTCTTTAGTTGGGGACCGCTGAAAGCGGTTTGGGACTCTAGCGGTCGACGCGGTAGCGGTTGATGAACGATTCGTCGAATGTGAGTCCGAAGCCGGGTTCTTGGCTGACCGCTAGCCACCCGTTCTCGAAAGCGGGTTGGTCTGGCACGATCGCTGGGGTTAGCGGATCGCGTTGGGCAGAGAAATATTCGGGATAGAGCCCGAGTGGAATCCCCGCGAGCAGATGCATGGCGAGCAGCGGGTCTTCGTGGTGGGCCATGCGGACCTGGTACAACTCAGCCATCCGGGCCAGCTTGAGCCAGTCGGTGATGCCGCTGCCGCCGGAGATGTCGTGGTTGAGAATATCGACGGCCCGCTGCTCGATGTAGTCGCGGCAGGCGGCGTGGTAGAAATCACTCTGCCCCGCAGTCACAGCGAGTCCCGTCTGTTCGCGTACGAAACGCATCCCAGGGGCGTAGTCGTGCCACTGGACCGGTTCCTCGAACCAGGCGATATCCAAATGCTTCACCGCCAAGCCGAAACTCACAGCGTCCCACCGGTCCCACCCCTGGTTGGCGTCGCAGGCGATGA
This sequence comes from Propionibacteriaceae bacterium, assembly GCA_031268065.1. GTDB lineage: Bacteria > Actinomycetota > Actinomycetes > Propionibacteriales > Propionibacteriaceae > Propionicimonas. Next base: position 6,853 of record JAIRXX010000299.1, on the reverse strand, counting down.
TGAAGTCACTGCCGACTGCCGCACGGATGGCTTCGATGCGCTTGGCGTCTTCGATGGGCGCCAAGCCACCCACTTTTACCTTGGCCCCGGCGAAGCCTTGGGCCTGGATGGCGAGGAATTCGTCCTGCAGCGCCGCCAAGTCTTTGCCCGGGCCGTAGTAACCGGCAATGATGATGGGCTGTGCTCGGTCGCGGCAACCGCCGACGAGCTTCACAACCGGTTGGCCACACGCCTTGCCGGTCAGATCCCACAGTGCGGCATCCACAGCGGCGATCGCCGCGCAAGTGTCCGCCCGGTTGCCCAGACGTCTGGTCAGCTGGAACATCTTCTGCCAACAGCGGTCGATGCGGATCGGATCCTCGCCGATCAGGATGGGCCGGAGTTGGTCATGGATCAGGGCGACGATTTCAGCTTGCTGGTTACGGTGGTCGCCAAGGAAAATGTGGCCGGAGGGTCCGTTGTCGGTGAGGATTTCAACAACGATCGTGCAACGTTCGGTGATCGCATAGGTGGCGCCGTCGAATTGCTGGGTGAGAGGCATTCGGATCGGGATGGCTTGGATGCTCTGGATTTTCATGCGTGCTCGCTTTCAGTTGGGGTTTACGGAGTTTTTTGGCGCTCGGTGGCGACGAAGGCCCAGGCCCTGGCGGCTGTGCCACGGGCGATCATTGGCGCTTCGCCGAGGTAAGAGGCGGGATCTAATAGGCCAGCGATGGCATCCTCGCTGAGGCGGGATCTGATGTCGGCGTTAACCATCAGAAGTTCAGCGAATGTTCCCTGTCCGTCGGCGGCACTTTGGGCAGCGTCGAAGACGAGATCGTGGGCTTGTTGGCGACCGAGGGTTTCGCCCAGACGCATCATGACTGCTTCAGCCATGATGAGACCCCCGCTCAGATTGAGGTTTCGCCCCATCCGGTCTGGGTCGTAGGTCATGTCTTCGATTACATGTTCGACTCGGACGAGGACGTCGCCCATTGCGATGCACGCGGTGCTCAGTTCCTCTTGCATGAGGAGGTGGCGGGACCGGTCAGCCTCGTGCTCGACGATCATGGCTTCCATAGCCAGCGGCACGGCTCCGCGCACGCTGGCTGATCGGGCGATGATGTCCTGGCAGATGTGCGGGTTGCGTTTCTGCGGCATGGTCGAACTGCCCACCGTTCCGGGTGGCATGGGTTCCTCGACCTCGCCGTATTCGGTTCGCATCAAGGAGTAGATTTCTCTGCCGATCTGCTCGGTGGTGGCGGCCAGCAATCCGAGGGCCGCCACGTACTCGGCCAGAGAGTCAACCACAGTCCGTCCGGGATGGGTGGCTTGGCCAAGGCCGAGGATGTCCGCCAACTCTGCCTGCACTTTTGGACCGAGAGGCCCCATGGCGGCGAATGTGCCAGCAGCCCCGCCGAGCACGACGGTGCAGGCGCGGCTGGCTGCGGCGTCCAAGCGTTCGACATGTCTGATCAGGGAATCGATCCATGCGGCTGTCTTGAAGCCAAAGGTGACGGGAACGGCGTGTTGGCCGTGGGTGCGACCGGCGATGGCTAGGCCTGCTGTCTCCGAAGTCACCTCTGCAAGCCGTTCCAGAGTCTTTAGGAGTATCCCGGTGAAGCGCCGGTGAATCTCGCGCAGCGTGAGGACATCGCCGTTGTGGAGGATGTTCTGGGTGGTGGCGCCCCAATGCACCCAGCCACCGGCGTCGGGGCCGGCGACTCGGGCCAATTCCCAAATCAGCGGCACGATGGTGTGGGCGGTGCGTTGGTTGGCTTCCTCAATCCGGGCTGGGTCGAGTTGGTCGAGGTGGGCTACCGCGCGGATGCGCTCAGCTGCGGATTGGGGGATGAGGCCGACGCGGGCCTGGGCTTCGGCGAGGGCCGCCTCGACGTCGAGCCATCCCTGCCACCGGGCCTGGGTGGTATACAGGGCGCGGATGCCGGGATCGGGCACCCTGCCTGCGGTCGAAGTGATGATGTCAAGTGGCATTCCCGGCTGCCCTTTCATGACTGTTGCAATCGTGAAACGGAGCTATAACTGGCCCGCTTCAACAGGTCGAAGGCTGTCGACCGCTCATCATTCTTGTTAGCCCGGGAAAGCAGCGTCAACCGCAAATCATCTGCAAAACCTCAGAGATCGTTTGCAGGGGAAACGCTCGAATTTTAGGTCATCGCGCCGCAGTCAGACCGCTGGCGGCGCTGTGGAATCTTGGATCTTCAGCCGCCCTGAAATCGTGATCTGGACTGGTTCTGGCGCATCGTCTTCGTTGTCATTCTCGATGCGCGACACCATGAGGAGGGCGGCGGTCATGGCGATCTCTTGGACCGGCAAAGCGTAGGTGGTCAGGCGCGGCTTCATCAGCCGGGTCCACGACGGGGTGCCAAGGCCGACCAGGGATAACTCTTGCGGTATGGACACCCCCGCCTCATCGGCGGCTAGCGCAGCTCCGAGCGCCAGTTGGGCGCCAGAGGCGTAGATCGCCGTGGGGCGGGGTGTTTGGGCCATCAGGTAGGCAAAGGCCCGACCGCCGCCCTCGACGGTGTGTTCAGAGTTGCGGATGACGCAGGAGTCCCGGTCTATGCAGGCGAAGTCCAGGGCGCGGAGGAAGCCTGTCACCCGCTGCACGGTTGACCCCAAGCGTTTCGGCCCGGCGATCAAACCGATTCGGCGGTGACCTATGCCGGTCAGGTGTTCGACGACGGCAACCGATCCCTGGGCGTCGTCGTGGACAACCCCGTCAAGTTTCGTCGAGCCGGATGCGCGAAGAAATTCCACGACTGGCATGGGGTTCTTGCCGGTGGCCACCTGCTCGGCGCTGGCCGAACCCAAAGGCTTGTGGAAGAGTCCAGCGAGACCGATCTTGGGGATCGTTTCCAGATAGCTCCGCTCTATCTCCCGGTTGTGGTGGTAAGCGCCAGACAGGAGGCTGTACCCGTAGTTTCTGAGTTGCCGGTGAAGAAGTTGGGACGCCTCAGACGAGAAAGAACTGCTGCGCGTGTCGGGCAGCAGCATCCCGATCAAGTTGAAACGGGAACGGCGCAATCCGCGGGCCAACAGGTTGGGTTCGTAGCCCAACTCGGCGGCGGCGCGCTTAACAATGTCGCGGGTCTCTGCGGCGACATATTCACGGCCGGCGAGTGCCCGTGAGGCAGTGGATACGGATACCCCTGCAGCTTTGGCGATGTGACTAAGAAGCACCACGTTAGAAAGCATAGCTAAATTTGCAGATACCGTTGCAGAGAATTCAGATTCGCCGCAACTGATCAAAACGCCAGACTTTTGCCCTGGTGCTGTCTTGGTCCGCTAGCCGGTGTTGCCAAGCGCCGCTCAACCCTGGAAGTTTTGGTGGATGCCGTGCTGGACACTCATCGTCGATGTCGGCCTGCAAAGCAGGGCGACCGTGACACAATTAGCGGGTGGGCGAGGTTGGGCAGCCCATCTGGCGGAACCGCTGCTTCTGCTTCATGAAAATTGTCTGTGCTGGCTGGCATGATGGCTATATGGAGGAAGGTGCTATGACAAACGGCGCATTGAGCCGATCTGAGGGCCATGCGGAAACGGTTGCTCTGCTGGCACTGCTTCGGATGGCTCCTCGCGGAGTGAACTGGGGCGACATTGCTGGGGATGTCCGCTTGGCTGGGTCCGCTGTGGATGTCCTCGCTAAGACCCGTGAATCTCAGGGTCTGCTGTTTCCCGACCCGAATCTTGATCGTGCCGTCGCGCAAGCTGAAGCGGAACTGTCCGAGTGGGATGCGCAAGGCCTCAATCTGATTACCGTGCTGTCTAACAGTTATCCCGCACGCCTGGCGGGGGTTTTTGACTGTCCTCCCATTCTGTTCACCCGAGGGGCCGTGGTAAGAGGTGACGCCGGAATGAGCGTCGTTGGATCCCGGAAGTGCTCGCAGGAGGGTGAGGCTATGGCGCGAGCCGCCGCTGAGCTCTTGATTGAGCGCGGGCTAACTGTCATCGCTGGCTTGGCTGAAGGCATCGACACAGCGGCCCACAAGCGGGCTTTAGACTTGGGAGCGCGGACAGTGGCCGTCATTGGCACTGGAATTACAAAGTACTTCCCTGCCGCAAACCACGCGCTCCAGGATGAGATTGCAGCCAAGGGGCTTGTCCTTTCGCAGTTCTACCCGGACCAACCACCAACTAAGAAGACTTTCCCGGTGCGCAACGCCACAATGTCGGGCTACGGCATGGCCACTATCGTGGTTGAAGCCGGAGAGCAGTCTGGTAGTCGCATCCAAGCGAGGCAAGCGGCTCATCATGGCAGGCCAGTGATTCTGTCCCACAAGGTTGTAGCGGATACTTCTTGGGGGAAAGACATGGCTGGTGATCCTTGGGTCTATGTAGCTGCTTCTCGCCGGGATCTTGCGAAGGCCGTTGACCAAATCTTGGAAGATAGCGAAGGCAATCTCTTGTCGAAGCTGGGGTTGATGCCTGTGTGACCCAATCAATCTCTGACGGTGCCTTCGCACGGGAGTTCGGATCGTATCTCCGCCGTGTGGGGCACGGGCTTGAAAAACTGGGTGCTCGACCCGGCACCTGCGGAGTGTGCGGCGCTCCGGTGGGTGATGGGTTCGCATACTGCCGTGGCTGCAATCAGGCAATTTTTCTGGTTCAAAGTGCCGGAAAGCCGTTTCCGTTGGACGATCTGGCTATTTTGACTTATGCGGTTGAAGGGTATTTGGAGGCAGGACTCGCAACTGGTGGCACATTTGCTCTGCCTACGGAAAACCGACAAGAGGGACGCCAGGCGTACCGGGTTCTCAAGGGGTATAAGAATGACCAGCCTGATCATGGTGAATGGATGGCCGTAGCCGGGTGGGCAATATGGCTGCTCCAACGATGGGGGCCGGACACCTTGTATCCGGGATCGCCGCATCCTGAGTGGAAGTGGGCCACGATTCCCTCACGCAGGTCTGGCCGTAAGGGGGAGCACCCACTGCACCGAATTGTCGATGCCGTCATTGGCAAGTCTCACGCTGAAGTCGTCCTGACCCAAAACAACGCCGAAGCTCCAAGAGACTTCGACCTGAACGCATATTCCGCTGTCGAGTCCGCACGGGATTCTCACGTTGTCTTGGTTGAGGATTCATGGGCTTCTGGGGGCAGCGTTCTGAGTGCGGCAGCGGCAATTAAGTCAGCTGGTGCAACCAGAGTTTCCGCAATGGTGCTTGGCAGGATTCTGAACCCAACGTGGAAACCGTCGAATGAGTTCATCAAGCATGGAGGCCTGAATACTGTCTTTAACCCAGCTCGTTCACCCTGGGTGCAAGTCGCGGTATGAGAGCACCGCCCGCGCCGTAGCCGACCGCGCCGGGCTTTAGCTGGAGCTTGGCGGGGGCGGGGTTCGCGGCTTCTTGGCAGCAGTTGTGCAGACAGGGGTTTCGGTGGATGCACGTCTGCTGAAATTCTGCGGCGGCGTATCCCATTGCGCGGGTCGGTCACATAGGCTGAGGTAGGTCAATGAGGAAGGGGGTGTGGTGCGCAAGCTGCAAGCTCAGGTGGTGGTGATCGGCGGTGGCGCCACTGGGGTCGGCGTTCTGCGCGATGTGGCGATGCGCGGATTCTCCGCGATTCTGGTGGAACGCGCCGATCTTGGCCAGGGCACCACCAGCCGTTTCCACGGGTTGTTGCACTCGGGGGGGCGCTATGTGGTGTCGGACCCGGTTTCGGCCCATGAATGCGCCGTCGAGAACGCTGTGGTCTCCCGGATTCACTCCAACGCCGTCGAACGCACCGGCGGGCTTTTCGTCAGCACGCCTGAAGACGATCCGGGGTATGTTGACCAATTCTTGGCGGGTGCGCGGGCCAGCGGCGTCCGCGCCGAAGAGGTCAGCGTTGCCGAGTGCCTGCGTCTGGAGCCAAGGCTGAATCCCGGCATCACCCGCGCAGTGCAGGTTGATGATGGCGCGGTGGACGGTTGGGCGCTGGTCTGGGGCGCGGCCCGGTCGGCGCAGGAATACGGCGCGAAGGTGCTCACCTACCACCGGGCGGTTGGCATCGAGCAAGCTGGCGGGCAAATCACCGGCGTGCGTTGCGTGGATGGCAAGACTGGCGAAGAGGTCGAAATCGAATGCGGATTCGTGCTCAACTCCGCTGGCGCGTGGGCGGGCCGGATCGCCGCGCTGGCTGGCTGCCACGACGTCGAGGTTGTCCCCGGACGGGGGATCATGATCGCTATGGCGCACCGGCTGGTGAATCGCGTCGTCAACAGGTGCAGCTATCCCGGCGACGGCGACATCATCGTCCCAGCCCACACCGTCTGCATCGTGGGCACCACCGATGTGGCAGCCGAGGACCCCGACCGGTTGGAGATTCCCGGCGCGGAGGTGCAGCAGATGTTGGACGCCGGGGAGGTTTTGCTGCCCGGCTTCCGCTCGTCCCGCGCCCTGCACGCCTGGGCCGGCGCCCGCCCGTTGGTGAAAGACAACCGGGTTTCCGCCTCCGACACCAGGCATATGAGCCGGGGGATGGCGATCATCGACCACTACAGCCGCGATTCGCTGAGCGGATTACTCACCATCGTCGGCGGCAAATTGACCACCTACCGGTTGATGGCTGAGAACGCCGTCGATCTGATGTGCGAACAACTCGGACAGGCGCGGGCCTGCCGCACCGCCCAAGAGCCGGTCCCCGACGCGCGGGGCAAGGCAAACCACAAAGTGGGCGACCGCTTCGCTGAACGGGAGGCGCATCCCGGCGGCCAATTGGTTTGCGAGTGCGAATTCGTCACGAAGACTCTGTTCACCCAGGTGCTCGCCGCGAATCCGAGGGCGTCCTTTGACGATCTGCGCCGCCAACTCCGGCTCGGGATGGGGCCGTGCCAAGGCGGCTTCTGCGCATTGCGGGCCACTGGGAT
>JAIRXX010000294.1 GCA_031268065.1 Propionibacteriaceae bacterium | reverse complement strand
AACGCGGCGCCATCGCGCCGGACAGCGTGGGCAGGAAACGCACCCCGCGCGCGCCCGGCACGGAACGCCCGGCGGCGGCGAATACGTCGCCCTGCGAGATTCCCAGCGCATTCGACAGCCAGAGCGTATTCCCCCCGGAGACGAAGCCCGGATTCTCAATCAGGTAATAGTCGCGGACGGCGTGCGCGTGTGTTTCCACCAGCCCGGTCTCATCGATGAGCGGCAACTCCGATCCGACGCAGACCGGCTCGGCGGTACCGGCGATATCCACGATCACGTCAGTGGTCACCCCGCCCGCGCCGACGCAAGCCCCATGCTCGTCGCCGGTGCCCACCACCGCCAGGCAGTCAGTCGTCAGCCCCAGCGTCTCGGCGGCGTGCCTGGTCAGGTTGCCCGCGATCTCGTCGGCGGGGAGCACCCTCGGCATCAGCGCGGCGTCTATCCCCGCCGCCTGCAGCATCTCGGGCGAGTAGTCGCGGGTGGAGATGTCATAGAGCAGGGTGGATGACGCATTGGCGTGATCCTGGGCCACCACGCCGGTGAGCCAGGCCAGCAGATATCCGCCGACACTGGGCATGGCGACCGACTCCGCGTAAACCTCCGGCTCGTTCCGGGCCAGCCACATGATTTTTGGCCCGGTGTGGGTGGCGTCGATGTTCAGCCCCGTCTTGGCAAAAGCGGCTTCCGCGCCCACGCTTCGCCGCAGCGTCTCAGCCTCGGCCACCGCGCGGCGGTCCAACCAAATGATGGCATCGCGCAGCGGGCGCAATTTGGCGTCGAGCGGCACCACGCCGTCTACTTGGCTGGCGAGGCCCAACACCGCGATCTGCTTGCCCGACACACCTGCGGCAGACAGCGCAGCGCGGATGGATTTCGCCATCGCGGTGATGTATCCGCGCGGGTCCTGGTCGGCCCAGCCGCTTTGGGGATGGATCATCTCGTAGGGGGCGCCGGCGGTGGCCAGGACTCTGCCTTCGGGGGAGAGGACAGCTATTTTGAGGGACTGCGATCCGACATCGCAGCCAATGGCGAAACCTGACATGTTGACTCCAATGCTCTTGGGCGGGTACCGCGCAGCGCCTATGGCGCGAGTCGCGGGGGGATGGTCACACGGCTTCGGCCCAGTCGAGAGCGGTGCGGACCCGCGCTGAGATCGTATCGCCGGGAATGGTCTGGTCGAAGATCGCCCCGCCAATGGTGAACGCCTTGGCGCCGGCTTTGGCCAGACCGGCGATTTGTTCCCGGCTTACCACCGATCCGGCTGCGATGACCGGGCCGGACGCGGCGGCGACTACGGCGCGGGTGACTTCGAGCGGGTCGGCTTCGCGGTGCCGGTAGGCCAGCAGGTCCAACCCGGTCACACCCGGCATTGCGGTGAGCCGGGCGGCGTCGGCGGCGATTTCGGCGATGGAACCTTCCAGGACCGACGGGTGGCCGACGATCCGTCCGGGGAATGGCGCGTATTTTATCTGGCTGCCTTCGAGCAGGCCGAGCGCCTGAACTGGATTGGTGCCGCCGAGTATCCAATCGACCCCGGCGTCCCTTCCGGCGGCGACTGATTCCAATTCGGACTCGACGGAGGTGGAGACCACTTCCAGATAGACGGTCATGCCTTGGGCGCGGGCCAGGTCGGCCAGTTGCCGCTGCTGCGCCGGGGTCGCTCCGATGTCTTTGAACCCGACGTGGGTCAGCCCCACCTGCTTCAACTCGGCCAGCACCTCTTGGGCATTGGGGACGGTAGCGTCGTTATGGGTAAGCATGAAGATGAAGTCCACAATTCCTCCAAGGTTGGACGTCTAACAACTGACTTCTATAGGCTACAAGTCAAAGACTGCCGAAGGCAATATGATAAGCAGTAGTTGGGCAGATATTTCCGCTCAGCCACGGGAAATTTGCTCATTATCCAGGCCGTCGGCACTGCGGGGATGGTACGTTAGACGTCAGACAACTAGGGGGGAAGCGTGGAGCCAACCAGGTGGTACGGTGCCTATGTCTTCGACATGGACGGGACCATTTACCTCGGAGACGAATTGCTGCCGACTGCCGCGCAGACCTTGGCCCGCATCCGGGAACGGGGCATTCCAGTCCGTTTCCTGTCCAACAACCCCACCAAGGCGCCGGGGCAGTATCTGGAAAAGCTGGCCAATCTGGGATTGCCAGCGGAGCTTTCGGAGATCGTGAACACCCTGGTCACCACCACTGGCTGGCTCAAGCGGCATCGCGGCGATGCGGTCGTATTCCCAATCGGGGAGCCGCCGCTGAAGCGTGCCTTGGCCGAGGCCGGGATCGCCATGAGCGAAGACCCGGCGAAAATAGACATCGTGCTGGCCAGCTATGACCGGAGCTTCGAGTATCGGAAGTTGCAGATAGCCTTCGACGCGCTTTGGTTTCACAAGCGGGCGGTGTTGATGTCAACCAACCCGGACAAATTCTGTCCCTTCCCCGGAGGCCGGGGTGAGCCGGACTGCGCCAGCATCGTCGCGGCCATTGAGGCTTGCACGGGGGTGAAGTGCGAACGCACCTTCGGCAAACCTTCGGCGCTGATGGTCCAAGTGATCATGGACAGCTTGGACGTCGCGGCTGCCGACGCGGTGATGGTCGGAGACCGGCTGATGACCGATATCGCAATGGGGCGGCTGGCTGGAATGGACGCGGCACTGGTGCTCACCGGCGATTCGCGCGCCGAGGACGTCGCGGACGTTGCGGCGGAATTGCGCCCCACCCATATCCTCGAACGGCTGAGCGACCTGCTCCCGGAAGCTTGAGCCTGCCCTCCCTCGTCGGCGTTTGGCGGTGGCTGGCCCCAGCTGGCAACGATCAAGGCATTCTCGCGGTGTCGCAACCGGGCTGGCGGCGGGGGAAGCTATAGCCTGAGTCCGTGATCAAT
>JAIRXX010000212.1 GCA_031268065.1 Propionibacteriaceae bacterium | reverse complement strand
GTGATTGTCCTGTCACACGCTAAGCCGCTGCCATTCCCAATTGATGACCATGTCGAAGTGGGGGAGGAGACGCGGCTGAAGTACCGCTATCTCGATCTGCGCCGCCCCGCCCAAGCTGCGGCGATCCGGCTGCGCTCGCAGGTGAACCGCGCCGCCCGTGAAACGCTGAACGCCAGGGATTTCACCGAGATTGAGACTCCGACGCTGACCCGTTCCACCCCAGAGGGCGCGCGCGACTTCGTTGTCCCGGCCCGGTTGGCGCCCGGCTGCTGGTACGCGCTCCCGCAAAGCCCGCAACTGTTCAAGCAGCTGTTGATGGTGGCGGGGATGGAACGCTACTACCAGATCGCCCGCTGCTACCGGGACGAAGACTTCCGCGCCGATAGGCAGCCGGAATTCACCCAGCTCGACATCGAGATGAGCTTCGTTGACCAAGAAGACGTGATCGCGGTGGGCGAGGAAGTCATCAAGGCGGTGTGGGCTGTCCAGGGCCATGACATCCAGACGCCGCTGCCCAGGATCACCTACCGCGAGGCGATGGACCGCTACGGCTCCGACAAGCCCGATCTGCGCTTCGGACTGCCGATAGCCGAGTTGACCGACTTCTTCGCTGACACGCCTTTCCGCGTCTTCCAAGCGCCCTACGTCGGCTCAATCGTGATGCCGGGTGGGGCGGCGCAGCCCAGACGCACTTTCGACGCCTGGCAGGAATGGGCCAAGCAGCGCGGCGCGAAGGGCCTGGCCTACGTGACTGTCGGGGACGGCGGGGAACTCGGCGGGCCGGTCGCCAAGAACATTTCCGACGCCGAGCGCGATTCGCTCGCTGAGCGGGCTGGCGCCCATCCGGGAGATTGCATCTTCTTCGCCGCCGGGCCGCAGAAGAAGTCACAGGAATTGCTCGGCGCGGCCCGCGTCGAAATCGCCAAGCGGCTGGAACTCATCGACGAGGATGCGTGGAGCTTCGTCTGGGTGGTGGACGCTCCGCTATTCGAGCCAGCCGCCGAGGCGGTCGCCGCTGGGGATGTGGCAGTCGGCGGCGGAGCTTGGACGGCAGTGCATCACGCTTTCACTTCGCCCAAGCCGGAGCATCTGGACGACTTCGACACCGATCCCGGCAACGCGCTGGCCTATGCCTACGACATGGTGTGCAACGGCAATGAGATCGGCGGCGGATCGATCCGCATCCACAGCCGGGAAGTGCAGGAGCGCGTCTTCAAAGTCATGGGCATCGACGCCGAGCAGGCGCGGGAGAAATTCGGTTTTCTGCTTGACGCTTTCCAATTCGGCGCCCCGCCGCACGGCGGCATCGCCTTCGGCTGGGACCGCATCTGCGCGTTGCTGTCGCGGACAGACTCGATCCGCGACGTCATCGCCTTCCCGAAGACCGGCGGCGGCTACGACCCGCTCACCCAGGCTCCGACGCCGATCAGCGCCAAGCAGCGCAAAGAGGCCGGTGTTGACGCCAAACCGGCTGAATAGCGGCGGCAGGCAATACTGAATTCTTCCCCCTTCCGACGACCCCAAATTGGGCTAGCATGATACGCGAGTGCCCCTAGCACGCAGAAATCGCTTCAATCAAAGGTCTGATATGAAAAAGCGTCTGTCGGTCATGTTCATCGCAACTGTCCTATCGCTGAGTCTGGTGGCCCCGCCTGCAATGGCGGCCCAGACCAACGAAGAGATAGACACCACTGTCGCCAGCTATGACCAGTTGGCCGAAATAGTATCCAGCAAGGTGGCCGACGCATATGCCGGCGTGGTCTCCACCGTCAACAGCACCGTCGCCGGCACACTGCAGTCAACGATTGGCTCGCCCGCTGCCGTGATCGACCTCGCCGCGCCGCTGATAAAAGCCGCTGTGAAGGGCGCGGTGGCGCAGTACCTCCAAGACGAGCGCATTGACGCCATCGTGGACGCCGCCGTGGACGGCGTTGCCGAGTCGGAATTGGTCAACCGGATTCTCACCAACGAATTCGTCCAGGCGGTCATCGCCCGCACCATCGACTACGCCGTAGCCGACATTGTGGCCAGCCTCGGATTGGATGCCGATCAGGCTGCCACCACCGCCAACCTGCTCTCCCAGGTGTGGAATGCCCCGCGAGTCTCGGTGGGAACGGCCCCCACCAAGGTTAAGAGCGATCTCGGCTCGCCGATCTACGCCCTGGGCGTCGGGGTCAACACCTCCTATTACAGCTACAACGTCACCGCTTGGAACCAACGGCGGGTGATTTTCACCAATGTCAACGACACGCCGAAAGAAATCGTGGTCACCGGCTGGAATTCCGGAAATATCGGCGTGCTGGCCACCGCCACCGCCACCGTGAACGCCACTGGCAAAGGCCTTTCCGCCGCCGAGGTGCTGGCCAATCTGGACTATGTGGAAGTGATCAAGAACGCCGCTTTGCGAGCCCTCCAGGACGAGATCAGGATTCGCATTGAGGCCGCCATCCTCGCCGCCAAGACCGCGCTGCTGAATAGCCTGCAGGCCACTCTGGGCAAGGTTGGCATCGGGGTGACGCTGGACCCGGCAGACTCCTGGACGATCGTGCGAGACAAGATCGCCGCCGCGATCCTGGACAAGACAGAGGCCGAATTGCAGGAGATTCTCGACTGCCTGCCGGTCGTCATCCCCCCTGGCGATCCGGACGAGTCCTTCTTCGAGAGGCTGGCGCGGATAGCCAAGGGCACGGCGTCTTCGCTCTTCTCCGCCTTCTTCCGGATCAATTGGATCGCGTTGTTCCGAGGCGACAGCAAGCCGAAGCCGGCCGAGCCTTCGCTGACCGTCAAGGTCGACCGCAAGGCGATGGCCAATACCGACACCCCGGCCATCACCATCCAGGCAAAGAATGCCAACGGCCAGGTCATCGCCGCTGCAGCCCAGGATGCGGAGATCAGCTACTCCTACGGCCCCTCCTGCCAATTCCCCTCCGGGCAAGCTCCCTCCCGGCGCACCTGCGCCATCACCGTTGAATACGCCGGTATGAGGGCTTCGGCATCGGTCGAGGTTTTCGACGCCTCGGCGTTGGCTGGACCGATCAACGGCGTGGCCGCACCCAGGGCAAAACTCCTGTCGGCAAAGCCGGATGGCTGGCCGACGGTGACTTACCGCTGGCTGCGCAATGGGAAGCTGTTCTCCACAGCTTCGTCTTACAAGCTGCCCTCCACCGAGAAAGTGGGCAACAAGATCACTTTGACGACCTCGTTGTCTTACCAAGGCTTGAAGATTTCCGGCACCTCTCCAGAGCTTACGGTCGCCCTCGGCAAGGCAGGCTCGTTGAAACTTGTCCCGAAGAACAAGGCGATCGCCAATACCGGCGGCTTGGCGCTGACCGTCACGGCTAAAGACATTTATGGCAACAATCTGCCGAACGCGGCGGATGGCGTTGTTTATTCGTACTCGCTGGGCGAGGGCTGCACCTTCCCCACCGGCCAAGCGCCATCCCGACGCAGCTGCACCGTCACGGGCAGCTTGGACGGGGTTTCAGCCTCGGCTGTGGTGGAGGTTTTCGACGCCTCGGCGCTGGCTGGTCCGATCAGCGGCGTGGCAGCGCCAAAGTCGAAGCTGAGCGCGGTAAAGCCGGATGGCTGGCCGACGGTGACTTACCGCTGGGAGCGCAATGGGAAGCTGTTCTCCACCGCTTCGTCCTACACGCTGCCTTCCACCGAGAAGGCAGGCAACGAGATCACGCTGACCATTTCGATGTCCTATCAGGGGCTGAAGATTTCCGGCACTTCACCCGCGTTGACGGTGGCGCCGAAGTAATCGCCCCCCA
>JAIRXX010000206.1 GCA_031268065.1 Propionibacteriaceae bacterium | reverse complement strand
TACGAGTTGGTCGCCAACTACATCGGGTACTTGTTGCAGGCTGGCGGCTGAGGGCTGGCAGCTTTTCGCTTTTCACCCTCGGACGGCAAATCGGCGCCCGGCAATCCAGCCCTTGATATTACCTGCCGTTGCAGTTGGGTTTTGTCGTAACATGGGGCTGAGTTCGTGTTGTTCTGTGCGCACACGGATTCTCCCTGGTAATCAACCTGCAAATGGAGGAATAACATGCGAGGTTTTGGTATGCATTCAGTCGGGGATATCGGCTGGATCGAAAAAGAGCGTCCTGCCTGCGGCCCGTGGGATGCCATCGTGCGTCCCACGATTGTGGCCCCCTGTAGCTCTGACACCCATGTGAGCCACGGCGGGTCCGGCCCGAAGAGCGAATTGATCCTCGGTCACGAGGCGGTGGGGATCGTTGACGAGGTTGGCGCGGCGGTGCAGGAAATAAAGCCTGGAGATTTGGTGGCGGTGCCCTGCGTCACCCCTGATTGGCTGGCTCCAGGAGTGCAAAACAATAGAACGTTTTCCCATGACAGGGGAATGTTCGGGTCATTCAAATTCGTCGGCATTAAAGATGGCACGATGGCAGAGTTCTGCCATGTGAATATGGCTGACGCCAACCTGGCCTTAATCCCCGACGGCGTATCCCCAGAAGCAGCCCTAATGACTGTGGATATGGTGTCCACCGGATTCCACGGCGTCGAATTGGCCGAGATCGGATACGGCGAGACTGTCGTAGTCATCGGCATCGGCCCAGTCGGCCTGATGGCCATCGCCGGCGCGGCGCTGCACGGAGCCGGGCGGATCATCGCGGTGGGGACCAGGCCCCATGCCGCAGAGGTGGCCAAGGCCTACGGCGCCACTGAAATCATCAGCTACAAAGAAGGCCCGATTGACGCCCAGGTGATCGAGCTGACCGGTGGCGGCGCCGACAAGACCGTAATGGCCGGTGGCAATGCCGAGACTTTCGCCCAGGCCATTCGGATGACCCGCCCCAACGGCGTCATTTCCAACATCAACTTCTTCGACGTGATGGACACCTTCACCATTCCGGCGCTGGACTGGGGCCTCGGCATGGCGGACAAAGACATCCGGGGCAGCTTCTGTCCCGGCGGCGCCGTCCGGATTCAGCGCTTGCTCGATCTGATCAAGTATGGGCGTTTGGACGCGGAGAAGATCATCTCGCACCGCTTCCACGGCTTCGACAAGCTGCCCGAGGCTTTCGAGCTGATGGACAAGAAGGCCTCCGACCTGATCAAGCCCATCGTCTATATGGACTGATAGCCGCCGTTCAGCCGCGAAGCCACCAGCTGGGTACGCCCGCGCGGTGGCTTCGCGGACGCCGACAGCCTGGCACAGCGACCGAGCTGGCCCGCAAAACGATGGGAGGCGGGTTTCGCCGCAGTTCAGACTCGGGCCGGACTGACCACAGCGCGTAGCCCGGTTGTCAGCCAAGGCTCCAATTTGGTGCCGCGAACCATCAGCGCCGTAGACCAGGCCTCGCAGTCGGTGGCGCTCGGGCCGAGGACTGTCACGGTGGAGTAGTCAGAGGCGGCGGGGCCTGAGATGATCGGGTCGATGATGTGGCCGGTGTGGTTGCTGCTGGTGGACAGGCAGCCCCGGTGTACCCGGACGCTGCCGAGCAGGCGTTTGCCGTGCGGGCAGCGGATGCCGACCCGCCAGCTCCCAGCCGGTGGCCGTCCGAGAAAACCGATGGAAGACTCTCCGAAATTCACCACCGCCTGGTTGAGGGAGAAGTCTCCCCAGCTTTCCAGAATTCGGTCCACTGCCCAGCCTTTGCCGATAGCGCCCAGATCGATGTCCGCGCCGGTCGGCAACCGCCAGACGCAGTGGTCAACGCGCAGCGCAAGCCCGCGTCCGCGCATGGCGTCGAAGGCGCCGAAAGTGGCTTGGCGCAGGCTGTCCGCCCGCAGCAGCAAAAGGTCGGTCTCCGCGCTGACGCTGACCGGCTGGCCAGCTGCCGCATTGAGCCGGGCCACATCGGAGTGGGGCCGGAAAACTGACAATCCGCTTTCCAACTGATCGGTCAAGTCCACCGCTTGGTCCAAGGCCGCCGCCGCGTCCGCCCCACTGGCTAAGAGCGAAATCACGGTGCCCATTGCGACGAAGAAGGTGCTCGCCTGTTCGGTGGTGGTCGCAGCCATGTCATTTCCTCGCTTTCTCCAGCGCGTCGGCAACCGCCGCCACAAAACTCTGATAGCTGATCGAGGCCCCGGTCACCACATCCACCTTGCCCAGATCGTCTACCTGCTCCAATTCCTCGGCGTAGGTTATCTGCGCGGCGACCGCCCGCTGTGCCTGCTCGTACAGCGCCGGCACCGCGATCTGCCCGCCGACTTTGCCGTATTCGGAATCTTTGACGCTGCCGTCGGCCTGCCGCACCAGGAAGGAGACCCGCACGATGTTCCCGCCCGAGATGGTCAATTCCACCTCTCCAGTGGCGCCCAAGGCGTCAATCGGGCTGACTCCGGAGTACGTCCCGTCGGCGAAGTCCCCGCTGCGCACGTCGGTATTCGCCTTCAACTGCTCCAGGTCCGCCGAGCATCCGGCCAGCGCCTCCATGCCGATCACCGCCGAGGCCAGCAGGGCCGATTTAACCAATGCCCGTACCCAGCCGCCCATCAGGCGATCCGCCCGTGGTCGAGGACGATGAGGCGTTCGCCCAGCGCGGCAACCTTTGGATCATGGGTGACGACGATCAGCGTCGTTCCCTCGGCGTGGAGTTGGCCGAAGAAGTCGAGCACCCGCTGTTCGTTGTCCTCGTCCAAGTTGCCAGTTGGTTCGTCGGCCAGCACCAGCTTGGGATAGTTGATCAACGCGCGGGCCACGCAGACCCGCTGCTGCTCCCCGCCCGACAGTTGGTGGGGCAGATGCTTGGCCCGCTCGGCCAGCCCCACCCGTTCCAGCGCCGCCAAAGCCTCGCGCTCATCGGGCAGCGAGTGGTAGTACTGGGCGACCATGATGTTCTCCACCGCGTTCAAATGCGGGATCAGATGGAAGCGCTGGAAAATCAGCCCGACGGTCTCGCGGCGGATGCGGGTCAATTCCCGCCCGGTGGCGGTGCCGAGATCGTACCCGTCTAAGAGCACTTTCCCGGAAGTGGGCGTGTCGAGGCAGCCGACGAGGTTCATCAGCGTGGTCTTCCCAGAGCCAGACGGCCCCATCACCGACAGCCATTCGCCAGCGTCCACTTGGAGCGAAACCTCCTTCAGCGCGCGAAGCTGGCCATATGCCTTGGTCACCGATTCGAGTTTGAGCATCATTCTCCTCTCAGCACTATCGCCGGGCTGACTGAGGCCGCCCGGCGCACCGGTGGGTATCCGGCGGCGACGGCCACCAGCACCGATCCCAGCACCGAGGCTGGGAGCAGCGGCCAAGAAATCGTCAGTTCCCGCCCGAAGACTTGGAAACTCACCAGCGCCGCCAAGCCCACTCCGGCGAGCGTCCCAACCAGTCCGCCGATTATCCCCAGCAGCAATCCCTCGGTGAGGAATTCCCGGCGGACATCCCCATTGGTCGCGCCCAGCGCCTTCTTCAGCGCAATCTCTGTCTGGCGTTCCGCGACCAGCGCCAGCATCGTCGTCGCCACGGTGATGGCGGTGAGGGCAAGCACCACGATGCTGACCACTGCCAGCATCGAATTGAGCGTGTTCTGCACCTTCGCTTCGGCACTGGCCAATCGCTTCACCGGCTCGGCCTGCGAACCCCCGACCGCCGCTTGGGTACGCTCCGCGATCACCGTCAAATCCTCCGTACCGGCCACGACGGAGAATTCGACCAGGTCAATCGCACCCGGATCGCCGAAGAGTTCAGCCGCTAACGCCTGTGTGATCACAAGCTGGCCGTCTTCGGCGCCTCCGGTGGAGAGCGTGCCAACCACCTGGACCCGCGCTTCATTGGCGGGAACGGGTGCGGCGGTCGAGGGTGCAGGAGATTGTGGTGCCGGATCGGCGGGGGAGTCCATCGCGGTGAGAGTCATCGTCGCACCCGGCGACAGCTGCATCGCCTCGGCGATGTCGCGCCCCACCAGCACTTGATTGCCCTCGGGAAGCTCCCCGAGAACCGACCAGTAGGGGCGAACGCTGAACACTGTCTGCGGGTCGATGGCGACCACCGGCAGGCCCTGCTGGCGCACTTGGGCAATCTCGTAGCGGTAGCTGGACTCCCCGGCGACTTCAGCGCCGTTCAGCGCGGCGGCGAAGCTGGGTACATCGGCGGCGCTGAGCCGTCCGTTTTCGGCGGTGACGACCAGATTCGCGCCGTAGGACCGCAATTGGCGGCTGAGTTGGGCATCCAAGTCGAGGGAGATGGAAGCCAGCGCGGTCAAGGTGGTCGCCCCCACTGTGACGGCCAGGGCGGCGATGAGGGCGCGGGAGCGGCGGCGCAGCAGCGAGGCCAGCAACATGTGGCGGAATAGTTTGCGTGCTGCCGGGGATTTTCTAGCCATTGTGCAGCACCTCCGCAGGACGCAGCCCGCGCAGCAGTCGGATGGCAGGCATTGAGCCAATCAGCACCACCGCTGTGACCGCCACCAGGACCAAGGCGAAGACTTGCGGGTTGGCGGCGCTCCCCGACCCGAATACGCGCAGGCTGATGAATTGGGCGACGCCAAAGCCCGCCGCGCAGCCGATGACCGCGCCCACGGCGCCCACCAGCAGCGTCTCAACCAGGACCAGGGCGAGCACTGCCCGGTCGGTGGCCCCGATGGCTTTGAGCAGGCCAATCTCGCTGGCGCGTTCCAGCACCGATTTGACCACCATATTCGCTATTGACAGCGCGGTGCCGATCAGGCAAAGCCCGGCTATCAGCAGCAGCAGCGATTGGGTGCGGCTCAGGACTATGCCCTCTGATTCCGCCACTTGGCGCAATGCGCGGGCGCTGACTTGGGGGATGGCCTCTTCGATTTGATAGGCGATGGAGGACACATAG
>JAIRXX010000182.1 GCA_031268065.1 Propionibacteriaceae bacterium | reverse complement strand
TGTTGCTATGGTCGCCACTCGCCAGTGGGCTGCTGGGCGGACATGCTCTGGATGGGCAGGGAGGGGAACGTTCCAGCAAGGCCGGAGCCGCGTTGGACCAGGCGGGCAGGGTACGCCTTACCGAATATCACCGATTGTGTGCGGAGTTGGGCGAGACACCCGCCAATGTCGCCTTGGCGTGGACACTTGCCGCGCCTGCTGTCACCGCGCCGATCATCGGGCCGCGCACTCCGCAGCAGGTGGCCGAATTGGCGCGGGCGGCTGAAATCCAGCTGGAGCCTGAAATCTTGAACCGGTTGGACAAGTTGTTTCCTGGGGTTGGAGGCCCCGCTCCGCAGGCATACGCCTGGTAGCCATCCTGGGTTGCTTGCCGTCTCTTCCAGAGTTCGCGGGTTAAACCAAATGAGGTAGGTGTACCCACTTCGCGGGCATGTTGCCTGAGTGCTGCCGGCCTCTTGACGGCCACCAATGAAAACGTTAACATTCGGATCATCCGGTGGTCTTCGACCGGTTGTGGCGGATCGTTGAGGACGAAAGGAGGCGCACCAGATGACGGAAAAAAGAGCATGGGTGTCGGCTGGTTCATTCGGACACACGGGCATCACTTGGCCGTTCACTCCGGCCGGGGCGAAGCAGGCTATCTCAGATATTGCCGCATGTGGATACGGTGGGGTGGAGCTGTTCGGATTCGTTCTAGACGTGTATCCGGGTGGAGTGGATGCTGTGGGTGAGGACTTGGCCGCCGCCGGGTTGGAGTACGCCGCATCGTACTGCTCGGTGTCGCTGGTTGATCCCGGAAAACGCGATGCCGACCTAGCGTCTATGCGTCGTTGGGCGGGTCAAGTCAAAGCTCTCGGTGGCAGCGTGGCCGTGGTTGGCCCAGACCAGCGCACCCGCGTCGAATATGATTCCGACGACTATGCGACTATCGCCCAGGCACTCAACCAGATCGGTCGGCTGACCGCGGAGTTTGGGGTGTACACCTGTTTTCACCCGCATACGCTGACTCCGGTCGAAACGCGCGAGGCCATCGCCCAGGTGATGGACCGCATTGACCCTGCGGTCGTGTGCATGGCTCCCGACACCGGCCAGATTGCCAAGGGCGGTGGTGATCCTGTCGAGGTTGTTAGAACCTACCGCGATTTGGTCCGCCATTTGCACCTGAAGGACTACATCGGTGGAGTGAGCACGGTCGATTGGGTAGGCGGCGGCAAGGATCGCACTGGATATCTCGACTACACCCCGGTGGGTGAAGGCGTGGTGGACATTGCTGGAGTCTTGGCCGCCATCGGCCCGTCATTTCCCGGCTGGGTCATGGTCGAACTGGATGCCACTGACAACTCTGAGCGTCCGGCGATCGATGCTGCCCGCACGAGCAAGAAAAACCTCGAATCCATCATAGAAAGGATGTCGTAATGAGACTGGAGGGTAAGAGAGTTCTGGTCACCGGTGCCAGCCGGGGGATTGGCCAGGCGACTGCGATCCTAGCGGCCCGCGAAGGTGCCGATGTGGCGGTGAATTATGTGCGAGACTCCGAAGGCGCCGCCGCGACTGCTGCGGCGATCACCGCGGCGGGCCGCAAGGCGGTCGTAGTCCAGGGTGACGTGTCGGACCGTGATTCTGTGGAGGCATTTGTAACCTCTGCCTGGGACGGGCTGGGCGGTTTAGATGTGCTGGTCAACAACGCTGGCATAGAGACGATCATCGATTTTGTGGACTTGACCGATGAGCAGTGGAGCAATGTCACCAACACCAACCTTCGCGGCCCTTGGATGTGTTCGCAAGTTTTCGTGCGTCGGTTGCTCGCTGAAGGCCGTACCGGATCGATCGTGAATTTGGGGTCGATCCAGGCCGGTTTGGCGTTTCCGGGCCGAACTCACTACGCGCCAAGCAAACGGGGTGTCGAGGGCCTGACTGCGGTTATGGCCTCGGAACTGGGAAAGTACGGCATCCGCGTGAACTGCGTGCATCCTGGCGTGATTGAGACTGATATGACCGCCCGTTTGAAAACTGACCTGGTGGAGCTGGAGGCAATCAGGCAAAAGGTTCCACTCGGCAGAACTGGCCTGCCCGAAGAGGTCGCTCCGATCATCGTCATGTTCGCCTCCGATGAGAGCAGTTACATCACCGGCCAGCACATCTACGTCGATGGCGGCATGATCGTCTGATTCAGGACGCTTTTCTTGGGTGCTGCTGACCTCTTGACGGCCCGCCAATGAAAACGTTAACATGATCGATAATACGGCTCGCTAGTGACTCAGGCGTACTAGGGCTGAGCACTTAGCGGAGCTTCGATGATGAAGGGCAGGTCTTATGGCAGAGTTCACCGAACTAGAGATCAGTAGACGAATCGCAACCATGAAAGTCGGCTTCGCTGGAGGCTTCTACCCGCTTCCGCCAGGAGTTCCGGAAGCGGACGGAATGCTGTGGCGGCTGAATCACACTGCGGATATGGGTGGCAGCGTATACCCGATGTACCCGTTCCCCAAGACCGCTGAAGACAGGGCGGCATTTAAGGCTCGCGCCGACGAACTGGGTATCTCGCTTGAGGGGCCCGTGATGGGGCTGTTCCCGGAACTTGGGGAAGATCCAGCTTCCAACGTTGCGGCAGTCCGCGCCGAACTGGAGAAGGCCAAGGAAATGGGCGTAAAGGTCGTGCGCGGGGCGTACGGCAGGCTACGGGTGGCCTATTCACGATGGGCTGGGAACGGTGCAAACCGGAAAGTCGAGGCCGACCGGCGCAAGGCTCACTTGGTGGGCTGCCTGAAAAGCGCTGCGCCGCTGGCTGAAGAAGCCGGGGTCCGAATTGCGATTGAGAATCACTGCGACTTCTTCGGCTACGAATGGGCCGAGATGTTTGCCGAGATCGATTCGCCGTGGATAGGTGCGGCGCTCGACACCGCCAACGGATTTTCCGTGGGCTACGACGCCAACGACGATGTGGAGGCGCTGGCAGAGTGGGCTTTCACCACACACATCAAGGACATGCGGATGATCCAACACCCGCTGAAATGGGCGATCCCGTTTTTGCCGGTCGGCTGTCGTTTGGGCGAAGGCCATGTGGATATCCCGAGGGCGTTGCGGCTGCTAGCCGAGCGCAGTCCTGCGGCCGTTGGCCTCCATTTGATCGTGGAGCCAGGTTGGGAGCCGGAGGGAAGCATCCCTGAGGCCGAGCTGCCTCCGGGGGAAATGCGGCATCAGATTCTCGACCACGGCGTTGAATACCTTAATAACTACGTTGCCGAACATCGCGCCCAAGTCTGAGCAGAGAGGAAATACCACAGTGACCAGAGTATTAGTTACCGGAGGCAGCGGCGGTCTCGCTAGCGTCGTGATCCCCCGGTTGATTGAGGCCGGTTATGAGCCGTTCGCCTTCGATGTCGCTCCGCCGCCGTTGGACAAGTCCGTGCCTTTCATCTTGGGTGAATTGTCCTCGTCGGCAGATTGCTACCGCGCTTTGGCTTATTCAAAGGCCGAAATATTGTGCCATTTCGGGGCTGTCCCTGGGCCGAGTGAACTGAAGATCGGAGTCGCCTCGCATCAGCGCGGACCCGAAGACACCACGATGAAATCCAATGTGATGGGCACCTACTATCTGATGGAGGCTGCCGCCCGGATCGGCCTCGTCAAGAAAGTCGTTTTCGCGTCCACCTACTATGTGCTTGGCCTATTGCCCATCAGCGGTGATCCATTCAAGGTGGAGTACCTGCCCATTGATGAGGATCACCCCATGAAGCCTGAGGATTCCTACGGGCTGTCCAAGATCATGGGCGAGATGATCATTGATGCCTGGGCGAAGGCATATGGCGGGCAGGCGGTCGCCTTCCGGCTGATGGGTATCGACAAGCCGTTCAAAGAGACGCACTCCTGGCAGGAAAAGGTCAAGGACGCGCCAGACCACAAGGGCGGCCCAGTCATCACGACCTATCAATATGTCGATGCCCGTGATGTGGCTGAGGCCACCGTCCTTGCGATTGAGGCGGAGGGGCTCGACCCGTTCGAGGCTTTCTACCTGATCACCGACAGCATTTACACCGAAGACACCAAAGACGTCGTTGCGAGAGCATGGCCTGACTTGGTGCCATTAGCCGAAGGCTTAGTCGGCACTGAAGGGATCATCACCGGCGCCAAAGCGGCGCGGAAACTCGGCTTTGTGCCGAAATACTCCTGGCGCAACCAAGACTGACCAACCCAACCAAATCACGACACAACTAAACGAGAAAGGCAAGGAGGCCTATTTATCATGACGACTAGAAAGATGATCGCCTCGGGTATCGCGCTAGCGATGACTGCGGCAATGATGTTGAGCGCCTGCTCCCCGCAAGAGAGCAGCGCCCCCAGCACCGACGCCACCGGGGATACCTGTGACCCGAACCTTGAACTAGTGCTGTGGCGGCCAGGCGATGTCTCGGCCACGCCGATCAAAAATGCTATTGAGCGGTTCAACCAGACATCGCAATGCGGCACAGTCTTATTCGAGGAGGTTCCCTCCGACACGATTGACGAGAAGCTGCGGATGACGCTTGGCACCGACCAGGGTCCGGACATGTTCGTGTCTCACGGCGGTGCCCATCTTTGGGAGCAAGCCTCTGATCCGAAGACGATCTACCAGCCGGCCAGCACCGAAGTGGCAGACAGCTTCTGGCCTTGGGCAGAGCGGCTAACTACCCTCGATGGCGTCAATTACGGCATCCCGTCTAGCGGCACTGAGCCGATCATGTTGTTCTACAACAAGAAGATTCTTGAAGAGAACGGGCTGCAGCCGCCGAAGACCTACGACGACCTGCTAGCCGCTGTGGACGTGCTGTCCAAGACGGACAAGATTCCGATTGTGATCTGCAACCAGGCCTGGGTGCTGCTCATGCTTTGGGAGTGGCTGGTGGACCGCATCGGCGGCGAGCAACTCTGGGAAAGCTGCGTGCAGGGCGAATGGAAGAGCTGCTGGGAGAATCCGGCCATGCTGGAGGCCACCCAGAAGATCGTGGAACTCAAAGCGCATGGCGCCTTCGCTGACAACTGGGCCTCTGTCGACTACGGCGCCGGCGGCTCGGAGCCGCTGATGACCACCGGCAAAGGCGCGTTCTACCTGATGGGCAGCTGGGGCTACACCTCGATGCTGACCGCCGATCCGGATTACGTCAAGGAGAACATCGGCTTCATCAAGATGCCAGAGGTTACCGGGGGCACAGGCAACCCGACCAACGTCATCGGCAACCCGACTCGTTCGGTCATTATCACCAATAAGGCGAAGCTGTCGCTCGCCCAAGAGTTCACCAAGGAACTGACCAGCGATCAGTTCGTCAAGGATGCCATCACGGGCGGGCAAGTCCCGACCAACAAGAATGCGGTGGACTTCGCCAACTTGTCGGAGACTCCGGAATTCACCGAATTCCTGCTGAAGACAATCGGGGAGGCCAATTACTTCACCCAGTCCTGGGACGTGGGCGTGACCTCGCTGGGTTCGACAGTGGAGCCTGAGATGGAGCGTGTCCTGCTTGGGGAGATTACGGCGGAGGAATTCGTCGCCGCTGCCCTGACTATGGATCCCAACGCATAAGGCCTTGAGATAATGAGCAATCTGGTGGCAGCTCTCACCAGCGCTCGCAAGAAGGCCCGAGCCGGGCGCAGCCGTCAGGCTGCGCTCGGCCCGAGCGTGATGTGGGCGCTCCCAGCCGTAGTCGTCTACGCGCTCTTCGCCCTGATCCCCATCCTGGTCGTGGTGGTCATCTCATTCATGGACTGGGATGGCGTGCGTCCGCCCAAGTTCGTCGGGCTGGCCAATTGGGCCAACCTGCCGAATATCGCCTTCTTGGGCGGCTCGGTGCAGATCATGCTGATCCTGCTGGTCTGTTCGATACTTGTCCAACTTCCCATCGGACTGCTGATGGGCGTCTGGGCCGCTGGCCCGCAACGAAACCGGGCTGTGTTTTGCACGATATTCTTCCTGCCGATGGTGCTCTCCGGAGTGGCCATCAGCATCGTCTGGCGGCAGATCATGGATGCGAATTTCGGCATCCCAGGCCAATTCTCGGCGATCTTCGGCGGCAACGGCAATGTGCTGGGCAGCATGGAGGGGGCCATCATGGTGCTGCTGGCAATCGGCGCGTGGGGTTCCGCGCCCTTTTTCGGGCTGATCTTCCAAGGCGCGGCGAAAGGCATTCCGCAGATGCTCTACGACGCCGCCGCGATTGATGGCGCTGGCCGGTTCCGGCGGTTCTTCTCCATCACCCTGCCGCAGCTGAAAGCCACAATAGTGATGGCGGTGATCTTCATGGTCGTCGGCGGCCTGACCGGCTTCGAGACGATCATGATCGTGACCGAGGGCGGTCCCGCCCGCAAGACCCTGACCACGCCGCTGTTGATGTACTACACGGCTTTCCGGGACTACCATCTGGGCACCGGTTCGGTGATCGCGGTGCTGCTCATCCTGGCCGCCGGTGGCATAGCGGTGCTGTTCGCCAAGTACTCCGGCTTCGACAAGATGGAATCAGATTTGGAGGGCATGTGATGAAGCAACGGCCCAACGTGCTGGCGGGAGCGCTGACTCCCATCTGGCTGCTCTTTATGATCATCCCGGTTTACGTCGTCACCATCGGCTCCTTTGCCACCCCGCAGAGTTTCCGCCAAGGCGGGCCGCTGTCCTGGCCCGCAGTCCTCACCTTGGACAATTACCAGACCATCCTCACCGGCAAGTTCCCCGGATACATGCTGAACACGCTGGTCATCGCCCTGTTGACGGTGGGGCTGAACCTGTTGCTGGCCCTCCCGGCCACCTATGCGGTTGTGCGCGGCAGGAGCAACGGGACCAGGCGAATCTTCCGGGTCATCCTGCTCGGGCTGGCGATCCCCTCCCAGACCGTCCTCATCCCGCTGTTCTGGATCATCAGGTCGTTGGGCCTCTACGACAGCATATGGGCCATCGTGTTGCCCCAGGCGGCTTTCGGCGTCCCGATGACCGTGCTGATCGTGAGTTCTGGAATGCGCAGCATCGTCAACGAGTTGTACGACGCGATGATCGTGGACGGGGCCTCCGTGACTCAGCGGTTCTTCCGGTTGGCGCTGCCGCTGTCCAAGTCGCCCATCGCCACCGTGTCGATCTTCCACTTCCTCGGAGCGTGGAATTCCTTCCTCTTCCCGCTGATCTTCACCCACAGCCCAGGGACGACCGTAATGACTGTTGGCCTCTACAACTTCATCGGCGCCTACGACGTTGACTACACTGCCCTGTTCGCGGCGGTAATACTGTCGGCGACTCCGTTGTTGCTGATGTATTTGTTCGCCCGACGCTGGCTGTTGGCTGGCTTGATGGGCATGTCCGGGCGGTGAGCGCTATGCGGGCGGAAATAGTCTTTGACGGCTTTTACACCGATCCGGTGTTGGACCATCCCGAGTGCGTGGCCTTCGACCCGGTGGACCACAGCCTGTGGTGTGGCGGCGAGGCCGGGCAAATCTATCGTCTGGACCTCGACGCCGGAACTATTGAGTTGAAGGACGCCAATCCCGGTGGCTTCACCCTGGGGGTGGCGTTCGGCCCGGAGCGAACCCTCTATTGGCTGGACGCGAAACGCAGGCAAGTGCGCCGCCTAGCTGTCGGTGCGGGTACGCCTGCTGAGGTTGTCGTTGACGGCAAGGTGGGCGGGCATCGGTTGGCTTATCCCAATGCGATCGTTTTCGCTGACAACGGTGTCGGCTATTTCACTGACTCGCAAGGCGGGGGTCCGGGCGTATACCGGCTCCCGCCTGGCGGGTCGGCCCAGTTGTGGAGCGCCGGGCCGTTCAATTTCGCCAACGGCATCGCCTATGCTCCAGACGGCACACACCTATTGGTGGCCGAATCTAACGGCGCGGCAATTGCACGGGTGCCGATCCTGGAAGACGGCTCTGCCGGTCCAGTTAGCCGTCCGTGGTCGGTGGGTGGCTTCGTGCCCGACGGGGTGACATTCGGTCCTGACGGGCGTGCCTACGTCGCTTGCTACTACCCGAGCGCGATCCTGCGCCTGGAAGACGATGGCAGCGCGTCGATCATTTACGAAGACCCGCAGGGCAGCATCTTGTCGAACCCGGCCAACCTCACCTTCTACGGCACAGACGCCTACGTCGCCAATCTGGGCCGTTGGCACATCACCCGTCTCGATTTTGCGGAGGTGCTCGCCGGATGACCCTCCCTGGAGATCGCGCCGAAAGCGGGCCTGGCCCCCGACCGGCTGACGGCGTGCCATCCGCGCCGCCGCCCTCAACCTCAACCGCCCGCGAGCTAGTCTGGCGAATCAGGCAGGCGCTGCCGGTCGAGTTGGGCGCAGACAGCGTGGACGTGTTCTTGGAAGGCGATCCCGACCTTGCGGTCTCGGGTGTCGCGGTGACCATGATGGCCACCTTCGAAGTGTTGGAGGCCGCTGTAGCCAACGGTGCGAATTTGGTCATCACCCATGAGCCGGTCTATTTCAACCACCACAACGCTTTTGCCGCGCCGCTCGCCGAGGCCTTAGATCCGGTCTTCCTCGTCAAGCGCCAATTCCTGCGTGACCACCAACTCGTGGTGTGGCATTGCCATGATCTGCTCCACCAACTTGAGCCAGACATGATTCACCTGGGTATCTTGACCGCGCTCGGGTGGCCCATTGCGGGAATTGGCGGGCCGTCCATCGTCGAATTGCCGCCAACTCCCCTGGAAGAAGTTCTCAGTCATCTCGCCGATAAGCTGGGCGCCACTTCTTTGCGCTATGTCGGTGATCAGCGCCAACTGATCAGCCGGATCGCGGTCGGCTGCGGGTACGCCAGCCTCCAGGGATACCGCTCCGCGCTGCTGCGCGATGACCTAGACCTGGTATTGGTCGGTGAGGCCTGGGAATGGGAGTTTGGCGAGTATGTCTACGACACCGCGTTCCTAAGTGCTCAGGCTCAGCGCCCCAGAGCATTCGCCGTGATCGGCCACATCCCCTCGGAGCAGCAAGGAATGGCCTATTTCTCAGAGCAGCTGCGTGAAATCATCCCTGAAATTCCGGTCTATTTCACGCCAGCTGCAGACCTGTACCGTTCGCTGTAAATGGGCGGTTGCCGAGTTTCGTCGCAGCTGGTGCTCTCCCGTGCTCTCGGGGTTGGGCGTGGATGGCGAGGCATGGTGGAGCACGCAGCCGTGCTCTGTGGGGGAGCAAAATTGCTGCTTCGCTGTGGCAGCGGCGGCTGTTGCGGGTTGCAGCGGATTCTGGGTACCCGTGGAGACCTTATATATAAGGTGGGTTTTTAGCGTTGGTTGGAGCTGCTCCATGCCCGAGGGGCTTCGCGGGCTGAGTTTGTCCAGGTGGGGGTTGGACAAACTCAAAGAAAGAATTCCGAAACGGTTAACTATTTTGTCATTTTGGAGCGGTAGCATATGCTTGCTTCGTCTCCGGGAACGAATGAGGGAGCAGGCACTCAGCCGAGTGCCGAGTAACGCATGTGGAGCGTAGAGTATGGCACCTGGTGTATGGGTGACAGTGGGTAGGGCGCTGCATGGCGCTCTGGCGCGGGTGAGCGTCAAGAAGGGGATCAGCGCGTTCGTCGCACTGGCGATGACCTACTCCCTGTTAGCTGGGGCGCCCAGCCTCGCCAACGCAGACGAAGCCGCTAACGCCGCGCCGGTCGCAGCGCCCGCATTTACGCCAAAGACGACGCCCGCTGCCGAAGACACACCTAGCCAAATCACTATTCAACTCCGCCAACCCACCAAGATCGTCATTGAGCCGCTTTCCCGTTCCCAGGCTGAAAAAGCCATTGCGGACATATTGGCCAAGCAACAGCAGGACCAGTCCGCCCGCCAGCTGCAGTCCCTAATGAATAAGGCGCGAAGCGCCGCCGCGACTCAGGCACGCGCCCTGGCGCAAGCCAATAAAGAGCTGCAGAAGGCACTCGAAGCGCTGGCCAAGGCGTTGAACTCCAGCGCCTGCACCACCACTGACAACGGCACTGGCAAGAACGCCACCATCTCCTGCCCCATTGACAACGGCGGCGAGATAGAGGTGACAGGCGACGGCGACACGAATGTCACCGGCATCACCGATGAGGACTCCGCCGATGGCGGCGATGACGCCGCAGCCGAAGAGGGCCAAGCGCTCGTCGCTCCAGCATCTGCTGGCCCCGCAAAGGGCAAAACCATCGTCCAATCTGAGTTGGACGCGGCATTGGCCCAGGCCCGAAACGAGTGGGCTGCGTTGGGCGCCGATGTCGCTGGCATCACTGCCACCATTGCCGATCTTCAGGTCGGACGGCTCGGCTACACCATCGGCAAGGACATCCTCATCGATGACGACGCTGCCGGGTGGGGCTGGGAGTCGATGAGCCTGATCACCACGGTGCGCCACGAAGTCGGACACGCCGTCGGGTTGGGACACAGCGAGACGGGGTTGATGGGAGCAGTGCTGCAGCCCGGCGTGGTGTACGAGGTTCCGCAGACTTTGCCCAAGACCGAGGTAGTCGAATCCGGCCAAGCTTTGACCGCGCCGCTGCTCGACCCGTCCGCAGAGCAGGACTCCGCCAAGCAGGCTTCCACGCAGCAGGAGCAGCCAGCCGAACCTGCCCAAGAAGAGCATCGTGCTCCGAGTCCGAGTGCGGAAGACGAGTCTGGGAGCACCCCAGCCGAGGCAGAGCATCCGGCAAAGGCTGGCAAAGCCGAATCCGACTCCTCCGAGCAGCAGGCCAAAGCCAAAGCCGAATGGGAGCTTGACGCGAACGTAGCGTTCTTGGTCATCAGCGGCAAAGCGGACGGGAAAATCAGCTACGACGCCGCGAGCGACCAACTTGTCTTCAGCTACAACGGCACTGCGGTTAAAGCGCCTGCGCAAGGCATCACGTCAGTCAAGATCAAAGGTGGCAAAGACTCCAACATCGCCATCGACATTGATGGCTTGTCGGCCAATGCGAATGGCATGGCCGTCGATATTGACGAGCAGGTCGCTTCCATCTCGGTCACCAGCCAGGGCGCGAACCTGGCCGCTGGCTCAGAGTTTGACAACGAACTGCTGGTCAAAGCTTTGAACGTCGTGCTGCGTGCCGTCGGCCCGAGCATCGCCGCAAGCCTCAGCTCGGACGGCAAGGTGGACATTTCCGGGAAGATAGTCTTCAGCGCGTCCGGGGCCACTTTGGAAATAACCGCCAAGCAGGTGGAGATCGCCTCATCGAGCCGCGTAGACACCGGCACAGGCGATTTGAAGGTCAACGCCCAATCCGACGAAGCGGGAGTCCAAGCGCTGATCACCGCCGCTGATTCCTTCCTGGGCGGCAAGAATGTGGTCCTCGCCGCCCAGTCCGCATCCGATTCCAAATCATCAGCCGCCGTGGTGTTGAAAGGCGTCGATATCCAAGCCGCAGCGGGGATCAGCATTTCCGCCGACTCGCTGCTGGTCTCGACGAACGGTTCCGCAGCGGCATTCACCTCCAACGCGGAGGCACGGGTGGAAGACTCTGCGCTGACGGCAGGTGGGAAAGTCTCTGTCTCGGCCCGTAACACCACCTCGCTGACTCTCGACGGAGCGACAACCACGGCCACGCTCAGCCGCACTACGAACGCGATAGTGGATGGGGCTTCAACCATCTCCGCCGATGTGCTCTCCATCGTGGCATTGAGTTCGGGCGAAGCGTGGGTCAGCGCGTCCATGCTGCGCGGCTTGGCGGCTTTCGTCGGGAAATCGACTACGAAGGCGGCGCTCGGTGATGGCGTGAATGTCATGGGAGCGAAGTCGGTGGGCATTGCAGCCAGCACCACCAGCGAGTCCGAAGCGCGGGCGGAAGTCGGTTCGGCGCTGAATTCCTTAGACATCGCCACTTGGGCGGTTGTCGGCACCGGACCGGAACTGGTGGTCGCCGGTGACGTATTCGTACGCGCCAGGCAAAATGTGGAGCAGACGGCGGTGGCGGCCCTGGGCGCGTTGACGCTGGGCACCCAGCTTGCGGCGACGCGGATTGAGCGCAAGATCACCGCTGGGGGAGCCTTGGTGGTTTCCGCCGAGCAAGTTTCCAAGACCAGCGCCATAGCCACTGGCGGGTCATTCGACCCAGCCGTCCTCGCGGCGGCTGTCGAATTGGGCGTCATCCCGCCCAGCATCGCCTTGCCGACGAAGATCGGCGCCCTCGCCGTAAACCAGGTCAGCAGCTATGCGAATGTGGAATTGCCCATTAGCCTTGCCCTCGCCGCAGGCGGAAGCACCCGGATCACCGCGCTCACCGGCGGCTCCGCAATAGCCAGGGCCGATGTTGGAGCTGCTGCCAACGAAGGCCCGAGCGTGGCGCTCAACCTGTCCAGATTCTTCAGCGAGACCAATGCCAGCCAAGCACAGCTTTCCGGACGCGACATCTTGATCAACGCCGAGCGCGGCCCACCTGCTGGCGGAACAAGCGCAGAAGCAGAGATAACCCTCAACACACAATTCAACCCACCCGCCAACGCAACCCTCATCCTGGCCGAACTGGGCGGCACCATCACCGTCGATGGCGCGACGC
Organism: Propionibacteriaceae bacterium; assembly: GCA_031268065.1. GTDB lineage: Bacteria > Actinomycetota > Actinomycetes > Propionibacteriales > Propionibacteriaceae > Propionicimonas. The sequence continues at coordinate 2,741 of JAIRXX010000182.1, read as the reverse complement.
TCACCTTCGTTCCCGGCTCACTTAGAGCCAATGCCTGGGTATTGATCATCCCGCGCAGCACCGAAGTCGCTGGATTCACCACTGCCTCACCGATCTACGACCTATTCGCGCTTGACGCCGAAGACGGCAGCCAGTTCCACACTTTCAACCTTCCGCCCACCCTCACCATCGCAGTGCCAGCCTCTGCCGCTGGCGCCGACATCTACTATCTGGGCGCTGACGGCGGCATCGAACGTTTGGCCACCAGCTACGACGCTGAGACCGGAACGATCACCGCAAGCCTCCCGCACTTCTCCCGCTTCGTCGCCGGATCGGTGTTTGACAGCCTGGCCAGCTGGATCGCCACCTATATTAACGGCCCCGCTAGCCCCACAATCGCCGGTGACGGCACCTTCAATCTGGGCGACGTGGAGCTGGCCAACGGTGTTACGCTCAGCGACGTCAAAGCCGCCGTCTCAGGTTGGTATGCTGAGACAGGATCATTCCAAGGATTATTCCGGGCGACGATCACCCTGTCCGGCGATTTCAGCATCACACTTGATGGTTTCAGCATCTCTGCGGGCCTCAAGATCAGCTACACCTTGAACGGTAATAAGGCCGATGAGGGCGAGTTGGTCTTCGAGCTAGAGAGTCTGACGTTCTTAGTCGCAGCAGACACAGACGGTGGCGCAGCGGCCACAATCACCGCAGCGGCTGCGTCGGTCACCATGAGCGAAGCCGGAGCGCTGACCATCAACGCCACCGCTGTCGACGTCACACTGGCTGGCGAGGTGCTGAGTCTCTCGGCTGAAGCCCTGACCGTGACGAGGCAGGCTGACGTAGCAGGCGGGCCTGGCTCGCCCAGCGTCCCCGGAGCGATCTCGCTGGAGGTCACCGGTGCCACCATCGCCACGGACTTCGCCATCGGCGGCTTCTCGGTGACTGATGCGTCTTTGACCTATTCCTCATCCGACGGCTCCCTTGAGCTTGCTGGCGCGGTGGGGATAGCCATGACTGATGATGTCAGCCTCACCGGCGACTTCGCCGCTAGCGTGAGCGCCGACGAAGTCACCATGAGGCTGTCCGATTTAGCGGCATCGCTATCCGTGGGAGGGCTGGAGCTAGCTTTCTCGGCTGGTATGGGGTCGGTCTACCTACAGGGCAAGGGCGGCACCCCAGCTATTACCATTTCGGGAAATCTGATTGGCGATGTCACCCTCACCGGACTCATCGAAGCGGAGGCGAAATTTGGAGCCGCGCTCACCGACAATTTAACGGATTCCACCATTTCGCTGCAGCTGGCCATCAGCGCCAGCGCGGCTGAGATCTTCCTCGGCTCGGGCGGCAAGGGCTTGAGCGTCAGCGATGCTGCGGTGAGCCTATTCCTGCTTTCCGGCGGCGCCGAATCGCATTACGCCTTCACCGCGAGCGGCGAGCTGGCCCTGGTCGGCTTCGACGGGTTCTCCGCCAGTGGCACGGTCGGTGTCAGGGTGAACAACTTCGAGGACGCCGTTGCCAGCTCGGATTTAGCTGACTTGGGTTTCACTGGCTCGGATTTAACTGACTTGAGTTTCACTGACGACGAGGTTGCGGTCGGAGCTGAAGACTTCGCCCAACTCACCGCCGACTCCTTCTCGCTGTCGTTCGGCGGGCAGAGCCTGATCCTAAGTGCCGTGATCAGCAAAAACAGCGACGGCTTCACCGTCAGGCTGGACTCCTTCTCGCTGGGGCTTGGCTCTAGGGTGAGTTTCACCGGTCCGGCGTCGGGCGGCACGGCTTCGCTGCTGCTCCTCAACACCACGACCGGGACCGTCACCGGGAACCTGTCTGGCGGGCTGTCGATCAACCTGTCGGAAATTTCCTTCAGCGGCGAACTGGCACTCAGCGTTGACGAGGACGGCTTCACGGTCTCCGGCGGAAATCTCACGCTGACCCTGGCTGGGCAGCAGGTCAGCGCCAATGTCACCATCACCCGTTCCGCCGAAGCGACGACGCTGGCCCTGACCGATGGCAGCATCAGCATCTCCGACGGCAATGCCGAATTGCTCAGCGCGACCGAGCTGTCCGGCGCGGTGGTGATCACCGACGTCGGCGTCTCGGTCGCTCTCTCCGGCGCGCTTTCGGGCACGCTCGCCTCAGCCGCGACGATCAGCGCTGATTATGTGTCGGTGACCATGACTGGGCGCAACCTGGACATCAGCGCCACCGACGTCAGCGGCAGCATAGCTGGCGTGCTGGAATACTCCGGCAGCCTGGCCCTGAGACGGCAGGCTGAATCCGGGACGATCTCGCTGGCTGTCACCGACGCCAGTATCAGCCTCAGCCCCGACATCACCGGAGTCTCGCTAGCCGACGTGTCCCTGTCTTATTCCGCCGGGGCCGGGCTAACCCTGGCCGGTTCGGTGGAGATCGGCGATGGTAGCACTCCCATCGTAGCTGGCAGTTTCACCGCCAGCGCGGGCGCCGACGCGATCACCATGACGCTTTCCGGGCTGCGGACGTCATTCTCCACCGGGGATGCCTTACAACTCCAACTCGTCGCTGGCTCTGGCAACCTCACCCTGGACAGCGCTGGCGTGAGCGGCTCGCTGGCCGGTTCTCTGGCCATCACCGGATACTTCGACACGACGGCTAATTTCTCCGCCGAGGTCAGCGGCGACTCGCTGCGGATGAGCGTCGAGGCCAGTGGCGTTAACATCTTCCTCGGCTCGGACTCTAAGGGCTTGAGCGTCAGCAACGCCGCGGTGAGCCTATTCCTGCTT
>JAIRXX010000123.1 GCA_031268065.1 Propionibacteriaceae bacterium | reverse complement strand
CTTTTGGTGGGGGGGCGCCCGGTCTTGGCCCCGGCCACCCCCCTACAATCCGCGGTGGCGGGGGGATTTGAACCCACGGAGGGTTGCCCCTCACGCGCTTTCGAGGCGCGCTCCTTCGGCCGCTCGGACACGCCACCGCTGGGGATTCTACCCGAGATTGGGCCAGTGGCGAAAAAGTCGGGTAAAACCTGGCATTTTCGCCGCTGGCGGTTGGCTAGGTGGGCTACTTCCAAACGATGGGTTGGCCGTCTAGGCTGTCGTAGCCGGACTCTGTGTAGCTGACGTCAGCCCAGGTGACTAGGGTGAGGGTCTGAGCGGAGGTCGCTCCGAAGGCGATGCAGCCTTTGAACTCGGCGCCGTCTTTACCGAAGCTTCCCGAATCGCATGGCTCGAAATTTCCCATGATGATCAGGGGCTGGATTTTGTCACCATCTTGGTCGAGGGCACCGATTTGACTGCTGGAAATAGTTGCGTAAGCCAGGGCACTTGTGTCCGCACCAGGTGCGGCCTGCGCTGAAATATCCACATAGAAGGGGGTGACGTCAGCGAGGCTCTTCTTCGACTTGTCATCGAAACCGGCGAAGTCAGCGGTGGACCCTTTGCGAATCCCGAGAATGGAGACCTGAATATTCTGCGCTGGGTCGGTGCCGTATTTGAACGGCACGGTGGCTGTTTCGCTCATGTTCAACTCGGTGCCAGGAGGGGTCACACTACTGCTATTGGCGGGCGGGGGCAGCGGGTCTTCGATGGCTTCTGACGGGCTTTGCTGGGGATCGTCAACGACAACGGGTGCTGGCGTCGGGGAATCGGGAACGGCGATTGTGAAAGTGCAACCGGCAAATAGGAAGAGAGCGCCGATCAGGGGGATCGCTGCGATGGACTTGGGGGATTTCAACATCATTCTCCTTTGTTGTTCAGCCCTTGCTGAGTTAACAGGCCAGTATGCACCCCCAATTCAAATTAGCCAGTGAGGCCGCAAGCAGACGCAGGTTTAGCCTCAACTATTCCCGCTATTGCCCGCACTGCTTTCCCGCAACTTACCCAGCAGCTGCGTCAGTACGGGAATATGGCCGCCACTCAGCGCTCACCTTTGGGTGTGGGTATACAAGAGTGGCGGTCAGCGGCGGTCAGCTCCAGGTTATTGGTTTGCCGTCGAAGTCGTTGTAGTCGGAGTTGTAGTCCTGCCAAGTGACCGAAGTGAGCGTCTGGGCGACGGTCGCGCCGAAAATGAGGCAGGTTTCCACTTTGGCGCCCGCTGCGTCGAAAATATTCTCCGGGCAAAGGTTAAAGCTGGCGATGGAAGTCACCGGGAAGACCAGCGGTGCCACCGGATCGCCATCCTGGTCGAGAGCGCCAACCGCGCCGTAGCCGATGGAAGCAAGGCGCAGCCCGCCGTGGTTCGCCCCCACGGCCACCGCGGTGATGTCGACATAGTACGGGGTAAGCCCGGCGAGCATCTTTTTCGACTTGTCGTCAAAGCTGGCGAAGTCGGCCACAGACCCCTTGCGGACTCCTGCGACACGGACTTGGATGTCCTGCTCACCGCCGAACTTGTAACGCACAACGGCGGCTTCGTCCATGCCCAACGCGGTGCCCGGAGGGGTCACGTCTGCCGACAGAGGGGGTGGCTCGTCATTGTTGCCGCCAGCGGTCGGCTGGGTGATGGCCGGAGTGGGAGACGGGGAATCGGGGCCAGTGATCGTGATGGTGCATCCAGCTGCCCAGATGAGCGTGCCGATGAGGGCGAGGGAGCTGAAGAGGGGAAGCGACGCTGCGGGTCGGATTGGCCTGGGCAACTTGGACATTATTTTCTCCTGGGTGGCTGGCTGTTTTTGGCTAACGGGCAAGTGTGCCCGGCCAATCCAAATTGGGTAAGGGCGCTCGCGCAGTGGCGGCGGCTATCCCCAGATGATCGGGTCACCCTCGAATTCGTCGTAACCGAAGCTCGGGTCGCTGTTGTCCACCCAAAAGACATAATCGAGGGATTGCCCGGCAGCCGCGAGGAAAGGTATGCAAGTCTTCAACTCGGTGCCCGACTCATCGAAATATTCCGTGTTGCAGGGAGCGAAATCGGCGAAGGCGATCACTGGACCGAAACGATTGCCCTGTTTGTCTCCAGCGCCAATTTGGGTGCTGCTGATAGAGGCCTGTGCCAACGCACCAGTATTCGTTCCCACCACTTTGGCTGAGATGTCCACATAGTAGGGCACGCGATCCCCGAGATTCTTTTTGAATTCCTCATCGGCGTTGGCGAAATCGTCCGGCGATCCGCTGCGAATCCCGGTGATGAAGACCTGAATAATCTGCGTGTCTCCATCACCGTATTTGAATGGCACCACAATAGCCTCATCTATGCCCAATTTGGTGCCGGGAGGGGTCACGTCAGTGTTTAGCTGCGGGATCGGCTCCTCGTTTTCAGGCGGCGTGCCGATGACGACGGGTTCAGTCGATGTGGAGTTTGGCCCAGAGATCGTGAAAGTGCAACCGGCCAAAAGTACGAGAGCGCCGATCAGAGGGATAACCGCGAGAGTTTTTAGTGGCTTGGGGGGCTTGAGCATTTCTCTCCTTTGTCAGGGGTCACCGGGCGTTTGCCATTTGTTCGCCCTTAGCTGAAAGCCAGTATAGGCACTCACAAAAATTACACAGCTGCGACGTTTCCGCACCAGCGCCGCCACCAAGGGGCAGCAGCGAACCGGTTCGGGTCCCGGAGTGCGCGGAACACCCCTGCGGGACAACCCCTACGACAACCCCGCAATCACGTATAACCCCTTGCCGCAGGCGCTTCCCCAAGCCGCAGGCTCACGCCGGGCGTGCCTGCGGAGCGTTTTCCCGGGTCTTCATCGGATCACGCTCAACGACCTCGCCGAGCACCCCGTCAATGCGTTCCATCAATTCTGGCGGGATGGTGACGCCGGAAGCGGTGACATTGTGGATGACCTGCTCTGGACGGGATGCGCCGATGATCGCAGCGGAGACGTTCGGATTCTGCAACACCCAGGCGATGGCCAGCTGCGCCTGCGTGAGGCCGATCTCGCGGGCGATGGGCTTGAGTTCCTTGACCTTGGCGAGGATTTCGTCGCGCAAGAAACGGCGGATCGTTTTGGCGCCGCCCTTCTCGTCTTGGGCGCGGGAGTCCTTGGGCAACTTCTTGCCCACGCCGTACTTGCCGGACAACACGCCTTGGGCCATCGGCGACCAGCAGATCTGCGACATGCCCAGCTCTTGCGAGGTCGGCACCACTTGGGATTCGATGACGCGCCACAACATCGAGTACTGCGGCTGGTTGGAGATCAGGTGGACGCCCAATTCCTGCGCCAGCGCATGTCCGGCCCGCAATTGGTCGGCGTCCCATTCGCTCACCCCGATGTAGAGGGCCTTTCCCGCGCTGACAACGTCGGCGAAAGCCTGCATCGTCTCCTCAAGCGGAGTCTCGGTGTCGTAGCGGTGCGCTTGGTAGAGGTCAACGTAGTCGGTGCGCAACCTGGTCAACGAGGCGTCGATTGATTCCATGATGTGCTTGCGCGACAGCCCGCAGTCGTTGGGTCCGCCTGGCCCCGTCGGCCAGTAAACCTTGGTGAAAATCTCCAGCGACTCCCGGCGCTGGCCCTCCAACGCCTTGCCGAGCACCTTCTCGGCAGCGCCATTGGCATAGACGTCGGCGGTGTCGAAGCTGGTGATGCCCTCGTCCAGCGCGGTGTGTACGCAGGAGATGGCCTCCTTTTTTTCAACCTGTGATCCGTGTGTCAGCCAGTTGCCGTAGCAAATCTCTGAAATTTTTAACCCTGAGTTACCCAAGTAGCGATATTTCACTGCCGTCTCCCATCACGACTTACCTGAGTTCAAACACTAGTCCAACTTGGTGTTGGACGCGCGGTTGTCCAGCCTTGTTTGGCCCCAACACCAAGACGGGTAGAGTTTCCGAGGTGATGACGGCGATGCGCAAGGCGCACTGGGGTGTCATCGCCGTCTTCTTCGCCTCAGGCATGATGATGGCGATGCTGCCCACCCGGATGTGGGTGATCCGCGAGTATCTGGACGCCAGCCCAGGGCGGATGGGGTTGCTGCTGCTGTTCACCTCGTTTGGGTCGATCAGCGCGATGCCGTTCACCGGGGTGCTGGTTTCCCGCTGGGGGGCGAAGCGGGTGATCCAAGTGACGTTGGGGGTCGCCCTGCTGGGGATGATCGGGGCGGGAATGTGTGTCGCCGCCAAGTCCCAGATTGGCTTCGCTGGCTGCCTCTTCGTGGTCGGCATCGGCGGCGGCGCTTGGGACGTTGCGCAGAATTTGGCTGGCACAGACGTGGAGCGGGCCATTTCCCGAGCGGTGATGCCCCAATTCCATGCCGGTTTCTCACTCGGCACCGTATTTGCCGCCCTGGTTGGGGTGATTTTCTCCCGGCTGGAACTGCCGCTGATGGCACACGTTGTGATCGTCGCCGCCTTGGTCGCCGCACTGTGTTGGTGGGGCAGCACGACTGTCCTCGACCATGCGTCGGTCAGCGCTGGAGCGGCAAGCCCCGGCGAGCCTGAGCCGCCCAGGGAGCGGATTTCCGCGTTGGGCGCGTGGCGGGAACCGCGCACGCTGCTGGTCGGAGTGGTCGTGCTCGGCGCGGGTTTGGCTGAGGGCAGCGCCAACGACTGGCTCATCCTCGGCATCGGCCAAGACTTCCAAGTGCCTGAATCGACCGGCATCATTGGCCTGGCCTGCTTCTTGACCGCGATGACCTCCATGCGCGCGCTGGGTACCCGGCTGATCGACGCCAAGGGGCGGGTGTTCACCCAATTGCTCTGCTGCGGGTTGGCCCTGCTCGGGCTGGCTGTCTACTGCCTGGGCACTTCGGTGGTCATGGTGGTCATCGGTGGGACGATCTGGGGCTTGGGCGCGGCGATGGGCTTCCCGATGGGGATGAGCGCCGCCGCCGACGATCCGGCTAGGGCTGCGGTGCGCACGTCGGTGGTCGCCACCATCGGCTATGCCGCGTTCTTGGCCGGTCCGCCGCTGTTGGGCATGTTGGCCGACAACATCGGCTATCGCCACGCCCTGCTGGTGGTCGCCGGGCCGGTGCTGATCGGGATGCTGTTGTCGGGGGTGCTCCGCCCGCCGTCTTCGGCAAGAGCCAGCGGCAATGCCGATTGATTCGGGCAAGCGGGACGGCGGCGAAGGCCCGCGAAGCCACCTTGGAAGTGGCTGGGAATCGGGGTGCGCGAGGAGCGTTTTCCTTGCAAGCCTTGCCGCATAGAGCGGTGGCGGGACGTTTGCCCTAGCGGTGTAGCGCCTTGCGGGCGAGCCAATTGCCCAGGCTTTGCACGAATTGGACGATGACGACGATGATCAGCAGTGCGACGAAGGTCACCAAGTAGTTGTACTTGTTGTAGCCGTATTGGATGGCGAAGCTGCCCAGGCCGCGCGCCCCGACCACACCGGCTATCGCGGAGAGGTCGAGCACTCCGATGAAGAGGAAGGCGTAGGCAAGGATCAACGGCGCCAGCGCTTCCGGGATCAGGATGCGGACCAGCACGTAGAGCCGGGAGGCGCCCATCGCCCGTCCCGCTTCGACGATGCCGGGGTCAATGCCGATCAAAGCCTGCTCGACCAGCCGGGAGGTCGCCATCGACGCCATGATGACCATTGGGAAAATCGCCCCGGCGACGCCGATCCGGTGCCCGGTGACAAAGATCGTCACCGGGCTGATGGCGGTGATGAAAATGATGAATGGGATCGGGCGGATGAAGTTGACAATGGCGTTCAACACTAGGAATAACCCACGGTTGGCGAACAGCCCGCCACGCCGGGTGCTGTAGAGGGCCAAACCGAGCGCCAACCCGATCAGGCCGCCGATTACCATCGTGATCGACACCATTTGCAAAGTGGCCAGCAGCGAGGCCAAGAGTTCTTCGGTGTAGCCTTCCGGCCACTGGTTCACCAAGGGGATCATTTTGCCTCCGCAGCGTCGTTGAGCAACTGCCAGACCGGATCGGCCACCGGACAGACTGCGTTGCCCAAGTCGGTCACCTGGGAGCCGAGGGCATCCAGCCGTTGCAATGCCTGCGTTACGGCGTCTGCCGCGCCGGTCAATTCCAAGGTGACCGAGCCAAACGGGCGTTCTTCGACTTCGGTGATCGCGCCGTAAACGATAGTCGCCTCCACCGCGAGGCCACTGGTGGCTTTGGAGAGGGAGAATCCGCTGCCGGAGTCTTTCAGCCGGACATGCACCAGCCGT
>JAIRXX010000112.1 GCA_031268065.1 Propionibacteriaceae bacterium | reverse complement strand
ATCAGGGGACAGTGAAACTGCGAAAACGCCGGTCAACTCCCCGAGGTCCACTTCGCGGCGGTCGCCTTGGCTGGTGATGACCAGCTTGTTCCCGAGCAGGGAATCGGGAAATTCAGCGGGGAAACCCGCCTCGCTACCAGGAAAGATGTAATCATCGCCTTGGACAGCCGCAGTGACACTGCCGACGGCATCAGCCATCAAGCTTCCGTCCTCATTTGCGGAGATCAACCCAGGCTCGGGCAATTCGACCACTTCGGGGCCGTCCAGCCCTATCCGGGTGATCTGCCCGCCAACGGCGAATTGGGCCGCGCCGGCGACACAGATTCCGGAGTCGAACGGCAGCGTGTCCCACCGCACGCCGTCGGGGGCGAACGGCACGCTGGTACCAGTGTTGGAGTCGAAGAGGAACGCCTTCGTCTTGTCGCCCAGCAGCAACACCTGGTGGTCGCTCAAGTAACACCCCAGGGTGACACGGTTAAGCGGAATCTTGGCAGCTTTGTCCTGGCCTTTCGCGGTGTAGACGAGCGGTTTGTTGGAATCGTCGTAAACCAGGAAACGGCCTTCCCCGAACGGGAGAATATATTCAGCAGGTAAGCCGCTGGCTATCTTTTCCAAATGCCTTGGCTTGCTGACCGGCTTGACGGTGGCAGTCTCCATGTCGCCGGATACCCGCACCGTGGCGCTATAGGTTGTCGCGTCCTTGAGACGCACGATGACGCTGTAATCGCCCTTCGGCAGCACCACCTCAGACAACTTCGACTTGTTGGGAGCCTCTTCCAGCACTGGGACGTAAGTGAAATAGTCCAGTTCAGGCGAGTCAACGACCAGGCGGCCATACCCAGCTTGATAGTCATAGACACTCGCCTGTGACGGCAGAGGCGGCGGCGCCGACGCGCACCCAGTGGCAAGCGCCGCCGCCGCAGCCATCAGCATGATCTTGTTGAAACGCTTCACGACGGTCTCCTCGTTGGCTCGCTGGATGTCCATTCTGGCAGCTTGCCACAGCGTCCCCCCAATTCCGGAGGCTGGGTTTACATAAAAAAGTGTAAGACGAGGGTCTTAGAATCACTAAAAAATGGCACGTAGGCTGCGTGGAGTTCCACTACCTCAATCCGATGACCTTCGATGAGTATCTGTGGGCATTGCGCCGCTGGTGCGAGCAGATCGGGGTGGAAGCATCCGTCGGGACGCTTACTATAGTATGATTTGCATATGACTATCTTGAAGGAGCGTAAGACGCTTACTTTGGATTCGGATGTCGTTGCGGCGTTCGAGGATGGAAACCTGTCTGGGGAGGTTAACCAGATTCTGCGCGAGGAGATTGCCCGCCGCCAAGCGCGTGCTGCCTTGGCTGCTTACATCGACGGGCTTGCCGCTGAGTTCGGTGCGCCTGATCCTGCCCAGGTTGAAGAGTTCAGGCGGGAATTGAGGTGAAAGCCGTTGTGCTGAACTCGCAGGCGGTGAGCCTGCTGGCGGACAGGAGTGGCGGCGACTCTTTGCGCACGGTGATCGCGGCGCTGGCTGCTGCCCGTGATGAGGGCGTGCCGGTGCTTGTTCCGGCTGCGTGCCTGGCAGAGTTGTATCGCGGCAAGGGTTTTGATCAGCGCACGGATGCTGTGTTGGGCCGGAATACCGGGATTGCCGTCCGGGACACCGACCGCGAGTTGGCAAGAACGGTCGGGCATCTGCTCTCAGCCGCGCGGCTGGGTTCCGCGCATCATGTGGACGCGGCAGTGGTGGCTGCGAGCCTGTCGGCCGGTGGGGGCGTCATCGTCACTTCTGACCCTGAAGACCTCGGCAAACTCGCCGCAGGGTCACCAGCCATCCCCATCCACGCAGTATGAATCTTGCTCACCGACCGGATTGAGCCTTTCGTGAAATCCTGAACCAGTGGTGCGTCCCCGTCAATCAATGGATCGACCGAATCGCCATCGCCGCAGACTGATCCAACGCCAAAGACGGTAAAGCCACCAGCGGTGACGTCCAGTTCGGCAATCCGCGAGAACGGGGGGCTGGCAAGCGCGGTTCCTTTGGTAGCGCGGCACAGGGCAAATCCTGCTCAAAAGTGTCGAAACGCCTAGTAGGAATGTGTCGAAACGCCTAGTTCAGGCCCGTCCAAATGCTAGATAGGCTCAAGCGCCAACTCGGAGAACGCCTGCTAGCTGGCTGCCGCGTCGGGGTGCTGGCGTGCGGGTTGCCGCCGTACGGGGTTCCTCAAGTGGGGCGGGGGATTCCTGGGTTTTCTGGCCGGGTCTCGGTTTTTTCGCGGGCGAGGTCCGCGACGCGCTCGGCGCCGGGGAGGTCGAGCAGGCTGGCGCCGGGTAGCAGCAGTTTGGACTTGCGGATGCCGGAGCCGATGCAGAGCCAGTCCACGTCGGCCACGGCGGCGTCCACCCAGATGGGCCAGTCGGCGGGCAGGCCGACCGGGGTGATGCCGCCGTATTCCATGCCGGAGACCGCGACGGCGTGGTCCATTGCGGCGAAGGATGCCTTGCGCACGTCCAGCTTGCGTTTTACCAGGCCGTTCACATCCACCCGGCGATGGGCCAGCGTCATGCAACAGGCCTGGCGGCGCTGGCCTTCGCGTTTGCCGAGCACCAGCACCGCGTTGCCCATCACTTCCAGCGGCAGGTCGTAGACCCGGCACAGGGTCTCGGTGTCAGAATGGCTGGGGTCGATCTGGAACACCATCGCCTGGGGGACGAAGCCGATGGCGGCGTACGTCGCCCAGGCGAGCAGATCGGGTCTGGAGGATGCGGGCACCGGGCCAAGCTTGCCGAACATGGCAGCGATTATAGCCAGCCCTGGGTCTGCTGGATTCCCCATCCTGCCCGCAGCGGCATAATCGCCGATGCTGATCCGCAAGACCTGGGAACGTTGAACTCTGTGTATCAGAGTTACAGTACGTTACAGTAGCTCCGCTTAAGCTGCTGTTGGCAGTCATGGGATGCCTCGTGAGTCCGGGGTCGGCAGGCAGGGCAGGACTTCCCCGGATCGCTAGCTGGTCTTCGGTCCCTTGGCGGCGGGTGCGGCTTTCGGGGCGGAGGCTGGTTTGGCTGTTGGCAACGCCGCTGGCTTGTTCCGGCCACTGGTGAAGCCCTGCAGCAATTCCACCAGGTCGATCCCGGCTAGGTCTTTCAGCAGTGCGGGGACTTCGGCGGTGGTGGTC
>JAIRXX010000094.1 GCA_031268065.1 Propionibacteriaceae bacterium | reverse complement strand
GTTGATCTTCGCCCGATACGGGCCGGTGATCAGTTCGGCGGCGCGCAGGAAGATCGCCGCCCGGTCGTCCAGGGATGCCGTTGACCACTCGGGCGCTGCTCCCAGCGCCGCGTCAATCGCCGCCTGGGCGTCCTGCGCGGTGGACTGGTGGACGGTTCCAAGCAGGTGGGCGTGCTCGGAAGGCATCACCACCTTCAATTCTTCGCCGGAACCCGGACGGCGCTCAGCGCCATAGGTTCCAGTGAATTCAATCGGATCGGCATGATATTGCTTGGCCAACTCGGCTTCGACGGCAGCCCGTTCGACAGTGCCGGGGGCATAGCTGTAGACAGGTTCATTTGTGGGTTTCGGTGCAACGGTAATAGCGTCCATGCAGGCATGTTACCGCTAATCGCCGCCCGCCTTGGAATTGCCCAACACGCCCAACACACTCTGAGCGCACAAGCCCCGAGCCGTGCAGAACACCAGGCATCGCACCAAGTTTCGCGCTCACTTTCAGCTGGAGCGCTTCGCCGCCACGCCTAAGGGGCCAGCGTATTCCATTCGCTGGGGGCGTACCATCCCAGCGGATTGGCGGTGATCGCCTCTTGCACGTCTGGGTCATCCCAGGCATCGGCCAGCGACATTCCGCTGAAATCCGGGTCCGCGATTGCGGGGGCGAATAGCGCGGTGACCGCGTGGTAATCCACCAAGCCGGTCAGCGTCTCGCCAAATTCGTCATCGGTCTGGTCCACCTCGGCTTCAACCACCGCCACCAGCCGCGAACCGTTGCGGAGCAGCCCCGCCAGCCCACAGATGTTCAACGCGGTGTACTCGGCCGCTTCATCGGTGGGGCCGTCGAACCCGAAAGCCCGCACCATCGCCGCCGTCACCGCAAACCCCGGCACTGGGCCTAGCGGCTGGCCGCCAGCCCAACTGGGCAAATCCTGCTCGCGCAGCGCGATGAATACCAGCATCAGCCACCCTCCGTCCGGCGCAATTCGGCCAAAGCGTTCATCATCCCGCGCCCGAAGCCCTCCAACGGCGAGGTGGCGGCTATTGCGAAAGTCACTTGGTTGCCGTAGCGGGTTATCCCGACGCTGGCCAATTCTTCCATCGGGGCGGTGAAGGCTGATATTCCCCGCACCCGCCTCGGCCCGAAATACAGCTCCCCGCTTGGCCCAGGGGCATTCGACACATATAGCTGGTGGTTGCCGCCGCCGAGCATGGCGAAGCTGGCGTCGGCGTGCTGGTCGAAGACCGAAATCTCCCGAAGCTCCCCGGCGCCAACCGCGATGCCCGAGGCGATGTGGGTCTGGGTCAACGACGCGAGATTGAGCAATCGGCTATGCGCGTCAGGCTCGGTCAGCGGCAGATAGACATTCTTGCCCACCTGGCTCCGGCCAGCCTGGGTGCTGACGGCCATCGGCACCAGCGCGACGATATCGCCAGGGCAACTGCGCCAACTTGCCAGCCCAGAGCCGACGAGGCTGACCAACACGTCATGGACGGCGCAGCCGTTGGCGGCGGCAATCGCCGGAATCGGCAGCCAGTCCAATTGGATTCCGGCCACATACAGCTTCCTCGGTTCGGCGCCGGCGAAGTTGGACGCGGTGTCGAAAGCGGCGTGCAGGCCACGTCCGATGCCCGCCAATGGCTCGAAGGGATTGTCCACAGCTGCCACCGGACCCATCGTGGCCGCCGGGATCGCGGCGGGCGCCGTATCCAGCAGCGCCGACAGCAATTGGACCGGCCCGCTCTGCGCGGGATGGGAAAGGCAGACCAGCGCTGTCGTCTCCAAATCGGGCAACCGCAACAGCCACAGCTCCCAAAGCGGATGCGAACGGTCGCTCGGGGCCGCCAGCCGAGCCGCCAACCAAGACTCCAAAGTCTCCGGCTTGGCCAAAACGGCCTCGCGGACATGGCCCAAGAGGTTGAATCCCGCATCCGCCGTCCAGACCGGGGCAGGCCAGCCCGTCGGAACACAGCGCCACCTGGGATGGCCCGCAATCTGGGCCGCCACCCGGTTCGCCACGTCAGCCCTGCTCAACCCGCCATCGAGCACAACGACGAAAGCCTGCCTAAACGGCCTCGCCGCCTTGTCGCGGGCCAACAGCGCCGCCTCCTCGCGGCTCACCAGGTCTACGTCCACGTCCCCGGACCTCCTCAATACCGTATCGAAGCGCATCAGCGGCGCTTCAAGCAAGTACCCCAAGCCTACCCACTATGGGTTATCCACAATTTGCCCGGCAAAGCTTCCCATCCACACCCTGGTTGGGCCAGCATGGCTGGGAAGCCAGCGGCAAGGAACAGGGTAAGGATAATCATGGTCAGCGGAAAGATACGCCTCAAAATTGCCACCGCCGCAGACACACCGCGCATCATGAACCCGGTGGTGACGCCAGCTTTGGGCCAACCAGTGCTGCCGCTGGCCCAAAGCGGCGCCGGATCGGCGCGGAAACCCCGGCTGACGCCACACGCCCGCCGCCGCGCCACTGGAATCGCCACCGCGATAGTGGAAGTGATCGCCGGAAGGCGGCAATTGCGGCAACTTGAACAGCTGATGACTCCCACCGCGATCCACACCATCCGCAAGCTGCGGCACACCCCATTCAGCGCCGACCTGCGAATACGTTCGCTGCACGTCCAATCTCCCGAACCGGGAGTGATGGAAGTCGCCATCCACCTGCGCCAACGCGACGTATCCCGCGCGGCGGCGCTCAGACTGCTGGAAACCCCAAACGGCTGGATGTGTGTACGCTTCGAGACGGCGCTGATCCCGACCATCATCACCAAAGCTGGCTGAGCCACACCCATCGGGCGCAAGCGGCGCGGCCAGCGCGGCTTTAGCGCCCGGATTGCCGCGCCAAACCGGGCGCTAGAGCGATGTCGGGCGACCGTGGCAATTCTTGAATTTCTTGCCCGAGCCGCACGGGCAGAGCTGGTTGCGCCCCACACCGGCATACGGGTCTTCTGCTGGCTGCGCCTTGGCGGGGCTAGCCTTCTTGGTTTCGCTGCCCCCGGAGAAAGCCAGCCCCGCTTGCGGGGCACGTTGCTCCAAACCCTTTGCTTCCAGCTTCGGACGCTGGGTGAGCGTGGGCGCCGCAGGTGCCGGTTTGCCCCGGCGGGTTCCCCGCGCGTCAGGGTTGGTGAGGCTGGCCCCGACAAAGGCCTCGGCATCGCCCGACTCATCTGGACCAGAGGCAACCGTCGCAACGGGCGGAGCCGCCTCCACCCGGACCTGCAAGTTGAACAGGTAGCCGACTACCTCGTCGGTGAAAGCTTCCATCATGGCGTTGAACATGTCGCCGCCCTCGCGCTGGTATTCCACCAGCGGGTCACGCTGGGCCATCGCCCGCAGGCCGATCCCCTCACGCAGGTAATCCATCTCGTAAAGATGCTCCCGCCACTTGCGGTCGAGGACGTGCAGCAAAACCTGCCGCTCAAATTCGCGCATATTCTCCGCGCCCAGCTCGCTCTCGCGGGCGTCGTAGGCCTGTTGGGCGTCAGCCTGGAAGTCTTCCACCAGTTCTTCTTGGGTGACGTCGGTCCGGCCCCGGTAGTCGTCCAATTTCAAGCTGACCGGATAGAGCGACTTGAGCTGGTCCCACATAGCCTTCCACTCCCAGTCCTCAATGAAGCCCTCAGTGAAGCTATGCACATACGCCTTGACCACTTCGTTCACATTCGCGCGCAGCTGGGCCTCTACGTCGGCGCCCTTCAAGACTTGGCGCCGGTCGGTGTAGATGGCGTGGCGCTGCCGGTTCATCACATCGTCGTATTTGAGCACATTTTTGCGGACCTCGAAATGCTGCGCCTCGACCTGCTCCTGCGCCTGCTGGATCGATTTCGACACCCGTTTGTTCTCAATGGGCATGTCGTCGGGAACGTTCAGCGCCGTGAGCACCCAGTCGATGACATCGGTCTTGTAGAGCCGCATCAGGTCGTCTTCCAGAGAGAGGTAGAAACGGCTCTCCCCCGGATCGCCCTGGCGTCCGGAACGGCCCCGCAGCTGGTTGTCGATGCGCCTGGATTCGTGCCGCTCGGAGCCGACCACGTACAGCCCGCCCAGTTCGACAACCTCGTCATGCTCTGCCGCAACCTGCTCTTCAATCTCTTTGAGCGTCTGCGGCCAGGCCTCCTCATACTCAGCCGGATTCTCCAACGGGTCCAGCCCGCGCTTGGCCAGCACGGCGTCAGCGAGGAATTCCGGGTTGCCGCCCAGGATGATGTCGGTGCCGCGCCCGGCCATATTGGTTGCCACGGTGACGGCAGCCTTGCGTCCGGCCAACGCCACAATAGAAGCCTCGCGGGCGTGCTCTTTGGCGTTCAAAACTTCGTGCTTCACCCCGGCCCGTTTCAAGCCTCTGGAGAGCACCTCTGACTTTGCCACCGAGGCGGTGCCGAGCAGGATCGGCTGGCCCAACTCGTGGCGCTCAGCGACGTCTGCGATTATCGCATCGAATTTGGCCGCCTCGGTGCGGTAGATCAGATCGGACTGGTCCACGCGGATCATCGGCATATTGGTGTCGATCGGGAGCACGCCGAGGCCGTAAATCTTCTGGAATTCGGATTCCTCAGTTTTCGCCGTGCCGGTCATGCCGGACAGTTTGTTGTACATCCGGAAATAGTTCTGCAAGGTGATGGTGGCCAAGGTCTGATACTCATCCTTGATCTCCACGCCCTCCTTGGCCTCCAACGCCTGATGCAGGCCTTCGTTATAGCGGCGTCCCTCCAGCGTGCGGCCAGTGTGCTCGTCGACGATCAGCACCTCGCCGCCCAGCAGCACATAGTCCCGGTCGCGCTTGAACAGTTCTTTGGCCCGAATCGCGTTGTTGAGATAGGAAATCATCGGCGTGTTCACCGACTCGTAGAGGTTGTCGATGCCCAGGTAGTCCTCGACGGCGGAAATGCCGTCGTCCAACACCGCTATGGTGCGCTTCTTCTCGTCCACCTCGTAGTCTGTGTCGCGGACCAGCCGTCCAGCCAGCGATGCGAAACGGGGGTACCACTCGTTGTTGTCCTGGCTGGGGCCGGAGATGATGAGCGGGGTGCGGGCCTCGTCAATCAGGATCGAGTCAACTTCGTCAACGATGGCGAAGTGATGCCCGCGCTGCACGCAGTCCTCGATGCGCTGGGCCATGTTGTCGCGCAGGTAGTCGAAGCCAAATTCGTTGTTGGTGCCGTAGGTGATGTGCGCCGCATAGGCTTTTTTACGGCTGGCCGGATTCATCGAGGTCAGGATCGCCCCAACGTTCAGGCCAAGGAAGTGGTGGATGCGGCCCATCTGCTCAGATTGGAATTCGGCCAGGTAATCGTTGACGGTGACGATGTGGACGCCCTTGTCCTCCAGCGCGTTCAGGTAGGAAGCCAGCACCGCGACCAGGGTCTTGCCTTCACCGGTCTTCATCTCAGCGATATTGCCCCAGTGCAGCGCCGCGCCGCCTTGAATCTGGACGTCGAAATGCCGCTTGTTCAGCACCCGTTTCGACGCCTCGCGCACAGTGGCGAAAGCCTCCGGCATCACCGAATCGAGCGGTTCGCCGTTTTCCACCCGCTGGAAGAAATCTGCGGTCTGACCGCGCAATTCCTCATCCGACATCTTCAGATAGTCGTCTTCGATGGAATTGACTTGATCGGCCACCACTTTGAGCCGCTTTAACTGGCGCCCTTCGCCAGCATGCAGCATCTTGTCGAACAGACTCACGGCGTAACTCCTAGCTAACTGCCCCCAATAGGCTCCCCCATCTTAGTCGCTCCAGCCCAGATACGCGGTGTTACCGGTCTGGGCCTCACAAGACCTTGGAGAGAAACAGCCGCGTCCGGGGGTGTTTCGGATCGGCCAGCACCTCGCGGGGGTCGCCCTCCTCCAGAATCTGGCCGTCGTCGATGAAGACCAGCCGGGTGCCGACCTCGCGGGCGAATCCCATCTCGTGGGTGACCACCATCATGGTCATCCCCTCCTCGGCCAGGCCGCGCATCACCGCCAACACCTCCCCGACCAATTCCGGGTCGAGCGCGGAAGTCGGCTCGTCGAAGAGCATCATGTCCGGGTTCATCGCCAGCGAACGGGCGATCGCCACCCGCTGCTGCTGTCCGCCGGACAGTTGGCTGGGATGGGCATCCAGCTTGTCCTCCAGGCCGACCCGCAGCAGCATCGCCCGGGCGATCTCGTCGGCCTCCTCCGCTGAGCGCTCCAAGACTTTCTGCTGGGCGATGGTGACATTGCGCAGCACGGTCATGTGCGGGAAGAGGTTGAATTGCTGGAAGACCATGCCGATGCGGGTGCGCACCAGATCCAGGTTCACATCTGGATCGAGCACGTCGATGCCCTCGATGAACACCTTGCCCTTGGTGGGCCATTCCAGCAGGTTCACCGAGCGCAGCAGGGTGGACTTCCCGGAGCCGGACGGACCGATGACGCAGACCACCTCGCCGCGTTCGATCTCCAGGTTCATCCCTTTGAGGACTTCATGGTCGCCGAAACTCTTGTGCAGGTCCACCACCTTGATCGGCGGGGCGTCTGGATTGGGTGTGTCACGGGCGTGCAGCTTCGACATCAGCCTGCTGGCTCCAGATAGCGAAGCGGGGGTGAGATCAGGCTCGGTCATTTCTTCACCGCCATTCGCTTCTCCAACAGACTCACCAGATAAGTCAGCGGAATGGTCAGCAGCAGATAGAGCAGGCCCGCGACGACTATTGGGGTCGCGTTGGCATAAG
>JAIRXX010000092.1 GCA_031268065.1 Propionibacteriaceae bacterium | reverse complement strand
ACTTGCTGCCGGTGGCGGCTCTTTTGACAGCCACCGCTCTATCACTGACGGCGTGTTCCCCGTCCAGCCCCAGCACCAGCGCTGGCGAAATCACCATGACCATGTGGGACAACTACACCACGGACGCGGCAAAGGCGTGGACGCAAAGCGTGATCACCCAATTTGAAGCCGCACATGCCGGAGTGAAAGTGGTGGCGCAGCATGTGCAAAACGAAGATTTCGATGGGAAACTGCAAACCGCGTTGAATGCCGACGACGCCCCAGATATTTTCATGCAGCGCGGAGGCGGGGTGATGCGCGACCAAGCTGCCGCCGGACAACTGCTCGATGTGATGGGCACAGCGGCGGATTCCGCCGAATTGCGCGGGCAACTTGGCGATGCCTACTTCGAGGCCAACACTGAAGACGGCCACCTCTGGGCTGCGCCCCAGCTATTCCAGCCAGACGGAATCTGGTACAGCAAAGACCTGTTCGCCCAGGCGGGGGTGGGCGATTTGCCCAAGACGATGGATGATCTGTACAGCGCGATCGACAAGCTGAAAGCGGCTGGGATAGCGCCCATCGCAGTTGGCGCCAAAGACGCTTGGCCCGCTGCGCACTGGTATTACATGTTCGCGCTGCGCGAATGCTCCGAAGCAGCGTTGCAGGCCTCTGCGGACCTGGACTTCTCCGATCCCTGCTTTGTGAAGACCGGCCAGGACGTGGCCGACCTCAACGCCGCCAAGCCGTTCAACGAGGGCTATCTGGCAACGTCCGCCCAGCAGGGCGCCAGCAGTTCGGCTGGCCTGCTGGCAAACCACAAGGCGGCGATGGAATTGATGGGGTCTTGGGAAGCCAGCGTTACCACTTCGCTGACGCCAGACGGCCAGCCAATGGCCGATCTGGGATGGTTCCCATTCCCGACTGTCGCCGGTGGGCAGGGTCCAACCGGAGCTGTCATGGGCGGCGGCGGAGGCTTCTCCTGCACGGCGAAGGCCCCGAAAGAATTGTGCGCCGATTTCCTGGCTTTGGTGAACACCCCGGAAAACCAGGCCGCTTTCTACCAGGCATTCGGCACCATCCCGCTGAACAAAGATGCGCAATCCTCGGTCACCGAGCAATACAACATCCAGCAGATGGAGGCGCTGGCCCAGGCGTCGTACGTCTCTGAATTCTTGGACACCATCTATGGGCAGAACGTTGGCAACGCGCTGAACATGGGCGTGGTCGAGATACTGGCTGGCACCGGCACGCCGGATTCTGTCGTCCAGGCAATGAAAGACGCCGCCGCCAAAGGTTAAACAACGGCACCGGCCAGGCCGCGCGATGCGCCACAGCCATTGCGCGGCCAGGCCAACAGCCAAAGGAATCTGAGATGACTGTTTTCCCCGCTGCCGGGATCGCCGCCGCCCGCCACGGCAGGCGTGGAGCCGGAAATAGGTGGCACGAGCGGGCGGAGATCGCCGTGCTATCCCTTCCGGCGCTGGTGATCTTCGCCACGTTTGTCATCATCCCTGTCGTGATGGCGGCGTATTACGGCTTCTTCAATTGGAGGGGTTACGGGCCGCCTGCCAACTTCGTCGGGCTGCGCAACTACCAGTTGATCCTGGCTGACCCGGCATTCCAAGCGGCGCTGGGGCACAACGCCTTCATCTTGGTGCTGTCCTTGGTGACACAGGGGCCGGTGGCGATCGCCGTCGCGCTTTTGCTCAACCAGCGGATGCGCGGGCGCAGCATCGTCCGGGTGCTGGTCTTCGTTCCCTACGTCATCTCAGAGGTAATCGCTGGCACCGGATGGTCGCTGATTCTGCAGACCCAAGGCGCTCTCAACGACCTGTTGCGGGAAGCGGGCATATCCCAGGCGGCGATTGATTGGCTGACAAATCCCCAGTTGGCGATCTGGACGCTGATGCTCATAATCATGTGGAAATACCTCGGATTCGCGGTGATCATAATGCTGTCCGGATTGCAGGGCATCCCAGAGGAATTGCGCGAGGCCGCCGCCATCGACCGGGCGTCCTATTGGCAGATTCAGCGGCACGTCGTCTTGCCGCTGCTGGCCCCGACCATACGAATCTGGGCTTTCCTCTCCATCATCGGGTCACTCCAAGTGTTCGACCTCGTTTACATTGTCTGGGGGCAGTATCTGGCCCAGAGCGCGGGCACTTCCACGATGGCCACCTATATGGTCGTCAACGGGCGCAACGCGGGCAGCTATGGCTTCGGCAACGCTGTGGCGGTGGTCATCTTCCTGATTTCGCTCGTTGTGGCTTTGGCCTACCAACGGTTCGCCCTGCGCCGCGACACCGATGGGGCTTTGACCGAGGGGGCCAAATGAGCGCCATCTCCCGGCGCCGGGGCAACCCGGTCGCGTATCTGATTTCGTTCGCCCTGGTCGGCTTCTGTTTTCTGCCCGCCCTTTACATCATCTTGGGTGGTTTTCGGACCAATTCGCAGATCATCCAGAAACCCTCAGGGCTGCCTGACCCTTGGGTGGCGTCCAACTACATCGACGTCCTCGCCGGGTCGCTTTTCTGGCGCGAAGCCGCCAATTCGCTGATTTGCGCATTCGGCACAACGCTGGGGGTTGTCGTATTGGGCTTGATGGCGAGTTACGCCATAGCCCGCTACAACTTCAAGTCCAAGCAGGCGATGTACGCCTTTTTCTCCGCCGGGTTGATGTTTCCCATCACCGTCGCCATCACGCCGCTCTACATCATGATCCGAGATTTGGGACTGGTAAACAGCCTGGCCGGTGTGATCCTGCCGCAGATTGCCTTTGCGCTGCCGATGACCATAATCATTTTGACGCCGGTGCTCAAGGCGATACCAAAAGAGCTGGAAGAGGCGGCATTGGTGGACGGGGCGAGCCGACTCGGCTTCTTCGCCCGGATGGCGGTGCCGCTGGCCATGCCTGGCGTTATCACCGTCGGCGTGCTTGCCTTCGTCGGCAGTTGGAACGGCTATTTGCTGCCGTTGTTCATCTTGAGCAACGAGGCGCTCTACACCCTGCCGCTCGGCGTGCAATCTTTCGCCTCGCAATACTCCGTCGACACTGCGCGGGTGCTCGCATTCGTAGCCCTGTCGATGATCCCGGCGTTAATCTTCTTCTCTGTGTTGGAGCGCCGCATAGTCGGCGGTTTAACCGGAGCCGTGAAGGGGTGACATGCAACATGCGCCCATATCAGCAACAACTCACCATCAAGGAAATCCCATGAATCGAAGCGCGAGCGCTGTAATCAATCTTGACCTGCCCGGACGGGTCATTCCCCGGCATGTCTATGGCCATTTCGCCGAACATCTGGGGCGCTGCGTCTACGACGGCATTTTTGTGGGCGCAGATTCGCCGATACCCAATGTGCGCGGGATGCGGACTGATGTCGTAGCAGCGCTCCGGGCGATCAAGATCCCCAATCTGCGCTGGCCGGGGGGTTGCTTTGCCGATGAATACCATTGGCGCGATGGCATCGGGCCGCAGTCCGAGCGCGTCCGGATGGTGAACCGGCTCTGGGGCGATGTCGTGGAAGACAATTCATTCGGAACCCATGAATTCATGGATTTGTGCGAAATGCTGGGAGCCGAGCCGTATATCACTGGCAACCTGGGATCGGGCACGGTCCGGGAAATGGCGGACTGGGTGGAATACCTGACTAGGGCGGACGGGTCGCCCATGTCAGCGCTGCGCGGCGCCAATGGGCATCCAGAGCCTTGGCCAGTCCGTTTCTGGGGATTGGGGAACGAGCCTTGGGGCTGCGGTGGAAATATGCCCGCCCAATACTATGCTGACCAGGCCCGGCAGTATGCGACATTCCTGCGCGACCACGGCGACAACAAAATCTACAAGATTGCCGCCGGTCCCAGTGACGACGATTACCAATGGACCCAGACGCTGATGCAGTCGCTGTCCTGCCTGGGCAAGTGCAGCGGCTCGGCGAATCACTTCCAGGCCATCTCATTGCACTATTACACTTTCAGCGGCGAGTGGGAGGACAAAGGACATGCCCTCGATTTCGACGAAGCCGACTACTATCTGACCCTAAAACACGCCCAGCGCATCGGTGAGCTAATCCGCCGCCACAGCGCCGTGATGGACAGCTACAATCCCTGCGGAACTGTCGGCCTGGTGGTGGACGAGTGGGGCACCTGGTGGGAAGTGGAGCCAGGGGAAAATCCGGCTTTCCTCTATCAACAGAACACCATGCGCGATGCGCTGGTTGCGAGCGTCCACTTCGACATATTCCATACCGCCGAGCGGGTGGTGATGGCGAATATCGCCCAAACTGTAAACGTGTTGCAGGCGATGGTGCTGACCGATCCGGCAACCGGCGCGATGGTGCTCACCCCGACTTACCATGTCTTCGCCATGAACGTCGGGCATCATGACGCGGCTTCGCTGGGCGTCGCCTGGAAAACACCGCTGCCGACTCAGACCGTTGCGGGAACGCCGATTCCGCTGCTCTCCGCCTCTGCCTCTGCCAAGCGCGACACCGCGTTGGTTTCCCTGTCGAATCTGGACGCCGAGAATGCCGCCACCGTGTCGCTCGAGCTGCGCGGCCGGGAAGTGACCGGGTACCGGGCAACCGTTTTGACTGCGCCATCGCTGCAGGGCCATAACACTCCAGAGCATCCCCAAGCTGTTGCGCCGACCGCATTGGACGCGGTGGCCAAAACCCGAACTGGGCTGAGTGTCGAGCTGCCGCCGCATTCCTACGCGACGGTGGAGTTATCACTTGGGGGATAGCCGATTGGCCAGCGAAACCTTGCTGTGGGCGGGCGTGTCGATTTGGACAGTTGGCGGGCCTCATGGCTGGCGGGCGGGTTGGACTAGACTTCTGCCAGCGCTACCGTGCGATGGCCGCGCGGGCTGGTTGTAGGAGAATTTCGTTGCCCACGATGAGTGATGTCGCCCGTGCCGCCGGCGTCTCGGTCATGACGGTTTCCAATGTCATAAACGACCGTCCGAAAGTGGGCAAAGAGACCCGGCGCAGAGTGCTAGATGTCATCGACGAATTGGGCTACACGGTCAATTTGACGGCGCGCGAATTGCGGGCGGGGCGATCTGACACGGTGGCGCTGATTATTCCGAACTTTGACCACTACTACAGCGAGTTGGCCACCGCCTGCGCCGACACCTTGGCTGGCAAAGGCTTGCACTTGGTGGTGACGCGAACCAGGGCCAGCAAGGAGGACGAACTCAGCGCCCTGTCACAGGCGCAATTCCAGCGCTATGACGGCATTGTGCTGTCGCCGGTTGGCCTGAGTTACAAAGAGATCGCGGCGCTGCCGAAGACGCAGCCGGTATTGCTGCTGGGCGAACAGGAATTGCCGCCTGGCTT
>JAIRXX010000311.1 GCA_031268065.1 Propionibacteriaceae bacterium | reverse complement strand
CAGCTGCGGGTGGGTGACGAATTCGTCGTCCGCCCGGGGGAGAAGATCGCCACGGACGGGACGGTGGTCGAGGGAAGTTCGGCGGTGGACAATTCGCTGATGACCGGCGAATCGGTCCCGGTGGACGTCCGGGTCGGAGACCAGGTGATCGGCGCGGCGGTGAACGCCAATGGACGGCTGGTGGTGCGTGCCAGCCGGGTCGGCGCGGACACCCAACTGGCCCACCTCGCCCGGCTGGTCGCCCAAGCCCAGCAGGGCAAGGCAAAGGTGCAGCGGCTGGCCGACCGCATCTCCGACATTTTCGTGCCTACGGTGCTGGTCATCGCGGCGGTCACGCTGGCAACCTGGCTGGCGCTGGGCGAGTCGCTGGCTTTCTCCGCCGCAGCCGCCGTTGCCGTGCTCATCATCGCCTGCCCCTGCGCCCTCGGCTTGGCCACCCCCACCGCCCTGCTGGTCGGCACCGGGCGCGGGGCGCAACTCGGCATCGTGCTCAAGGGAGCGCAGATGCTGGAACGGGTACGCAAGGTGGACGCCGTCGTCCTGGATAAGACCGGCACGATCACCACCGGGCGAATGTCGGTGGCAGCCGTCCTGCCCCAGCCTGGAGTCGGCGTTGCCGAATTGCTGCGCCTCGCTGGAGCCGCCGAATCCGGCTCCGAGCATCCCATCGCCAAGGCTGTCGCCGCCTACGCCCGCGCCGAATTGGGGGAATTGCCCGAGTTGGGAGAATTCGCCAACCACCCCGGCCTGGGCATAGCAGCCGAAATCGACGGGCACCGGGTACGGGTGGGGAAGCCCAGTTTCGCCGCCGACGGCGCGGCAATGCCTGAGGGCGCGGGGATTGCTGACGCCACCACCGTCCACGTCTGGTGGGACGGGCAGGCGCGCGGCACGATCCAACTCTCGGACGGGCTGAAGCCGACCTCGGCGGCGGCCATCGACGGCTTCCGCAAGCTCGGCCTGCAGCCAGTGCTGCTGACTGGCGACAACTGGGCGGCGGCCAACGCTGTCGCGGCCCAAGTGGGCATTGAACGGGTCATCGCCGAGGTGCTGCCGGACGGCAAAGTCGCGGCCATAAAATCTTTGCAGGCCGAGGGGCACCAGGTGGCTATGGTCGGAGACGGGGTAAACGACGCCGCCGCACTGGCCCAAGCCGATTTGGGCATTGCGCTGGGCACCGGCACCGATGCCGCGATCCAAGCTGCCGACTTGACCTTGATGCGCGGTGATCTGCTGGTGGCGGTGGACGCGATCCGGCTGTCTCGGGCGACGCTGCGGACGATACAGACCAATCTGTTCTGGGCCTTCGCCTACAATGTCGCCGCCATCCCGCTGGCCGCGTTGGGCTTCCTGAATCCGATGATCGCCGGTGCGGCGATGGCGTTCTCGTCCGTCTTCGTCGTCCTCAATTCGCTGCGGCTGCGCACTTTCAAATAAGGGCGCTCCCCCCGCCCCAGACGGGTTGCCTTCAGAATTGCCCGCAAATGGCACTGACAAAGCTGAAGCTTTGCCGGGCGCAATTCCCTTTACAGCGCCAGCGCCTCCTTCGTAGCATCGCATTGCCCGAACCTGTCAACGACGATACGAGGTATCTTAAGTGAAAGCCAAAGTGCAAAGCGCCGGTCGATTCCTGTCCGGCATGGTAATGCCAAATATAGGCGCGTTCATCGCCTGGGGTCTGATAACCGCTTGTTTCATCTCGACCGGCTGGATCCCCAACGAGGGTCTGGCCACACTGGTCGATCCGATGCTCAAATACCTGCTGCCGATACTGATCGCCTACACCGGCGGCAAAATGGTGGCGGACACGCGCGGCGCGGTGGTCGGCTCCATCGCCGCCATCGGCGTGATCATCGGCGCGGACATCCCCATGTTCATGGGTGCAATGATCGCCGGGCCGGTCGGCGGCATCTGCATCAAGTATTTCGACAAGGCCTTCCAGAAGAAGGTCAAGGCTGGCTTCGAGATGCTTTACAACAACTTCTCCGCCGGGATCATCGGCATGCTGCTGGCGATCTTGTTCTTCCTGGGGATTTCCCCGGTGGTGCTCTGGCTCACCAACGGACTGGCCGCCGGGGTCCAATTCCTGGTCGAGCACTCCCTGCTGCCAGTGGCCTCCATCTTCGTCGAGCCGGCGAAAGTGCTCTTCCTGAACAATGCCATAAACCACGGCATCTTCACCCCGATGGGCGTGGCCCAGGCGGCGGAGGCCGGGAAGTCGCTCTTCTTCATGATCGAGTCGAACCCCGGTCCAGGTGCTGGACTGCTGCTCGCCTACATGCTGGCCGGAAAGGGCAGCGCCAAGTCATCGGCGCCCGGCGCGTTGATAATCCAATTCTTCGGCGGCATCCACGAGCTGTATTTCCCCTACGTGCTGATGAACCCGGTGCTGATAATCGCCACCATCGCTGGCAATATGACCGGCATCATCTGCTTGCAGGTGTTCAACGGAGGCCTGGTGGCAGCGGCCTCGCCCGGCTCGATCTTCGCCGAGCTGATAATGACACCCAGGGATTCCTACTTCGCCAATATCACCGCGATAGTCCTGTCGCTGGCGGTGAGCTTCGTGCTCAGCTGGGTGCTGCTCAAGGCATTCGGCAAGGACGACAAAGACCTGGATGCCACCAAGTCCAAAGTCGCGGCGATGAAAGCAGAATCGAAGGGCCTATCCAGCGGCGGCGGCGCCGCAACGGCGGTGGCGGCGGCCCCGGCTTCGGTGGCGGTGGCTGACATCGATAAGATCATCTTCGCCTGCGACGCTGGAATGGGTTCCTCCGCGATGGGGGCGACCACGCTGCGGAAGAAGTTCGCCAAGGCCGGGATAACCGACCTGGAAGTAGTCCACTCGGCGGTGTCGGAAATCCCGCTGGACGCGCTATTGGTGGTGACGCATGAGGAATTGAAAGACCGGGCGCAGGCCGCCGCGCCCAATGCCCGAGTGGTCACCATCCATAATTTCATCGGCGCCCCGGAATATGACGCGCTGGTCACTGAATTCAGCGAAGCCCGCAGCTAGACGCTCTGGCAAGCATGAAACCAAAACCCGGATTATCCGTAACGATTTAGAACCCTTGGTGAGGCTAGTCTGGTGAACACCGTAGAACGCGGCTGTGGGCCAGGCCAAACCTCACGGCAAGGGATTGATTGGAGAAATATGCAAGAACTCAGCTACACCATCAAAGACCCCGACGGCATCCACGCCCGGCCAGCGGGACTGCTGGTCAAGGCGATGCAGGGATTCCAGAGCAAGATAACGATCAAGGCAGGCGAGAAGCAGGCCGACGGGAAGAAGCTCTTCGCCCTGATGGCGCTGGGGATCAAACAAGGTGCCGCCATCACGCTGACAGCCGACGGCCCGGACGAGGTGGATGCCCTGGCCAGCGCGCAAGCCATCCTCTCCGAAAACCTCTGAGCCAACGATGATCTCCCCTCGCCTGGATCGCATCTTGAGTCTGTTGCTGGACTGTGATGCCCCAATTCCGATGGGAGAATTGGCCGGACGCCTGTGCGTGTCCCGGCGAACCGTAGCCCGCGAGCTGGCCGCCGCCCCGGCGGCCCTGGCCCCCTACAAGGTGTCGGTCAGCTCGCAAAACGGCGAGGGCATCCGGCTGGAGGGAGAACCAGGCGAGCTGGAGAAGCTGCGCCGCTACACCGCGAAACACCGCTACCGTCCGCCGGCTGGCAAGCAGGAGCGGGGATGGCGGCTGGCCCTGGAGGCGCTGTCCAGGCCGAACCCGCGCAAAGCGCTCAGCTATGCGCGGCTGCTCGGCGTCTCCGAGGCCACCATCAGCTCAGACCTCGAATCGGTCACGAAATGGCTGCCGCGGTTTGGCCTGACCATGAACAGGCAGCAGGGCATCCAGATAACCGGCGCCGAGGCAGACATCCGCTCTGCGATCTGCTACGTGCTGGGGCAGCTGCGGGACAGCCCGCAACCCTACCCGGCGCCACCGGCATGGGAATTGCTGGACCGCGCCGTCGCGCACAAGGCGGCGCGCGCCGAATTGGCCCGTTTCACCCCGGAGTCCGAGGACGCCCTGCGCTGCTATCTGGTGGTCGCCGTCGCCCGGATCGGCGGCGGCCTGGGGCTCGCCACCGCGAAAGCGGCGGACGAGGGGCATCTCGCCTCCGCCAACCTGCTGGCCGACGCGCTGGAGGCGGCAGGAGGGCCTGCCTGGTCGGCTGTCGAACGCCAGGGCCTGGCAGTGCGGCTGATGGCAGGGCGGGTGGCCTTCGGCGTGGAGGGGGTCGCGCCCGGACAACCGGCGGACAACGAGGCGCAGGCGCTGGTGTACCGGATGATCGAGGCGTACGAACCGCAGAACGCCGGCGCACTGAAGCTTGACGAGCAATTGGTTGCCGGGCTATGCGCCCATGTCCGGGCGCTGGCCATCCGCTTGGAGAATGGCTTCGAGATCGAGGACCCATTGCTGGAATACATAGAGCGGGATTTCCCGGAAGTCCTGCAAGGCAGCCGGAAAGCGTTGCAGGTGCTGCAGCTGCGCGATCTGACGAATCCCGACGCCGAGGCAAGCTTCCTGGCGGCGCATTTCGGCGCGGCGATGCTCCGCCTGGCCGAGCGCAACGAGCCGCACCGCAAGGTCAGCTTGGGCGTCGTCTGCGTCCACGGCATCGGCACCGCCTATCTGATGGTCTCCGAGCTGCAGCGGCGCTTCGGGCATCTGGCCCGGATCGAGGTCTGCCCGATAGACGACCCGGACGACCAGAATCGTTTCGACCTGATGGTCAGCGCCCTGCCCGTGCTGGACTCCGGCGGCCCGCCCGTCGTCCACGTCCATCCCGTCCTGAGCGAGGACGATCTGGGCCAGATCGCCGATGCCATCGAGCAGGCTTCCCGGCAAGACCGCCGCGATCCGGCGCGCAGGCCGGAGAGGATGATCAACGCCACCCGCACGATTGCCGCGCTGTCCACCGCGATCAGCGAATTGATCGAGTCTTTCGCAGTCGCCTCCGTCCCAGCGGACATGTCGCAGGACGGGTTATTCAAAATGATCGGCTACCGCTTCGGCAACGGCCAGGCGGGGGGAGCCGCCGTGTACAGCGCCCTGCAACAGCGGGAATCGCTGGCCACCCAAGTCATCCCCGAACTCTCCCTGGCGCTGCTGCACGCCCGGACGGCGGGGGTAGACCGACCGCACCTGGGGGTGCTGACCCCGGAGCCGGGGCCGTTCACCTGTCCGGCGCTGGCGGCGGTCAAAGCCTGCGTCGTAATGCTGGTCCCCCAGGATGCCGGGACTGAAGTGGCGGAATTATTCGGGCGCGTCTCCAGCGAACTCATCGACAATCCCGAATTCTTGGCCCAGGTCCACGCCGGACAGCGGCTCGAACTGCTCAGCCGCCTGGAAGAGCTGGCCTGGGACCAACTGCTCAAAATCATCCAACGGCTATCACCCTGACAAGGAAAGACAAATGGAAATACTCACCAGATCCAATATCGTCACCGGATGTCCGTCCACCGACCCGGAATCAGCCATTCTGCGCTGCGGGCGGATGCTGGTCGATTCGGGATACGCCAAAGAGCGCTACATCACCGGGATGCTGGCCCGCAACCGCTCTTTCTCGGTAGCCATCGGGAACCTGATCGCCATTCCGCACGGCGAGAAGGAGTACAAAGACGACGTGATCGCCACCGGGCTGGCCGTGCTGGCTTATCCCGGCGGGATCGACTGGGGTGGCGAGCCGGTGAAATTGGTGATCGGCATCGCGGCCCAGGGCGACGAGCACCTGGAGATTCTGGCCCGGATCGTGGAGGTGGCCGAGGACCAGGAAGCCGTCGATGCGCTAGCGAAGGCCACCGACGCCGAGGCGATCCACGCCGCGTTCACCCAGGACTGAGCCTGTGATCATCACCGTCACCTGCAACCCGGCCCTGGACAAGACCGCCACGCTGGACCGGTTCCAGCCACGGGCGCTCAACCGGCTGGAGAACGTCATCACCGACGCCGGGGGCAAAGGCATCAACGTGTCCCGGATGATCGCCAAATTCGGCGGCAGCTCGACGGCTATGGGGTTCATCGGCGGCGGCGCCGGGGATGAGATCGAACAGCGCCTGGCGGGCCAAGGAGTGGCCACCCGCTTCACCCGGATCTTAGAGCCGACCCGCAGCAACCTTAAAGTGATGGACGCCGAGGGCCAGCTGACCGAGTTGAACGAGCCTGGACCGGTGGTGGCCAAAGCGGAGTACAGCTCGCTGGTGGACGCGCTTGGACAGCAGGTGCGGCCTGGCGACTGGGTGGTGCTATCCGGCAGTCTGCCGCGCGGCCTGCCGCCACAGGCGTATTCCGAACTCATCGCGCTGGTGGCAGGCCTTGGGGCTAAGGCCTGCCTGGACGCGGACGGGGTGGCGCTGCGGGCGGCGCTGCGGGCGGGAAGCGGCGCGATGCCCGCGCTGGTCAAGCCCAACGCCGCCGAGTTGCGGGAATTATTCGGGCTGGGTACGCCGCCCGACGAGGACCAGATCGTGCGGCTGGCCGGAGAATTGCTGGACGGCGGCGTCGAATGCGTCGCCTGCTCGCGCGGGGACCAGGGCGCGGTCTTCGTCAACGCCACCGAGGCGTGGAGCGCCCCGGCGCTGGAGATAAGGCTGCATTCCCCGGTCGGCGCCGGCGATTCGATGATGGCGGCACTGGTCTGGGCCTTCAGCCTGGGACGCCGCCTGGCCGACGCCGCGCGGCTCGCCGTGGCCGCGTCCGCCGCCGCCTGCACCACCGAGGGGACCAAGCCGCCAGGTATCGATTTGATCAACCAACTCATCAACCAAGTGGAGTTGCGCCCGCTGCGCTGACGCCGCCAACCAGAAACGACAAGGAGACCAGTAAGCATGAGAACCACGGCAGTCCGCCTCTATGGCGCAGACGACCTGAGGCTGGAGTCATTCGAGCTACCGCCGATCACCGACGAGGAAATCCTGGTCCGGGTGGTGAGCGACTCGATCTGCATGTCCACCTGGAAGCTGTTGAAACAGGGCAAGGCCCACAAACGAGTCCCGCAGAATGTGGACACCCATCCGATCATCATCGGCCACGAGACCGCTGGCGTGATCGTCGAGGTGGGGGCGAAGTGGAGAGACCAATTCACTCCCGGCGAGAAGTTCGCCCTGCAGCCCGCCCTCAACTACAAAGGCTCGCTGGCCTCGCCTGGCTATTCGTATGAATTCTTCGGCGGCTCCTGCACTTATACGATCATTCCCCACGAGGTGATGGAATTGGGCTGCCTGCTGGATTACCACGGCGACTCGTTCTTCGACGCCTCCCTGGGCGAGCCGATGAGCTGCATCCTCGGCGGGTACCACTCCAATTACCACACCAACAAGCAGAATTACGATCACCAGATGGGCATCAAGCCCGGAGGGAATGTGCTGATCCTGGGCGGGGCTGGGCCGATGGGGCTGGGCGCGGTCGAGTACCCGCTGGCCACCGGGCAGAAGCCAGCTCGGATAGTGGTGACCGATCTCGACGACGCGCGCCTGGAGCGGGCGCGGCAATTGGTCTCGCCCGAATACGCGGCCAGCCTCGGGGTCGAGGTCCAATACGTCAACACCGGCGGGCTGGAAGACCCTGCCGCGCACCTTCTCGGGCTGACCGGCGGGCATGGCTATGACGACGTGTTCGTCTTCGCCCCGGTCGCCGCGCTGGCCGAGCTGGGCGACCAGCTGCTGGCTTTCGACGGCTGCCTCAATTTCTTCGCCGGTCCCAGCGACTCCCATTTCAAGGCCCCGGTCAACCTCTACAACTGCCACTACACGGCGACGCACATCATGGGGTCCACCGGAGGGACCACCGATGACCTCAAAGAGGCGCTGGAATTGTCCGCCAGGGGGGCGATCCGCCCTGCGGTGATGGTCAGCCACGTCGGCGGGATTGACTCGATCATCGACACCGTGGCCCGCCTCCCGGAGATTCCGGGCGGCAAGAAGCTGACCTACACCGGCATCAGGATGCCGCTCACCGATATCGCGGACTTCGCCGAGCTGGGCAAAA
>JAIRXX010000303.1 GCA_031268065.1 Propionibacteriaceae bacterium | reverse complement strand
GTCTCGGTGTGTTGCTGGTTTGGGTCGGGCTGATCCGCTGTTGGGGAAGTGGTTCCGCCGTGGTATGAGCCGGAGGACCGCGAACACGCCCCAGCTGTTGGATGTTGGTTCTTTGCGGGAGTTGTTGTTGGGGGGCAGGAATCGCCGTGAGGACAATGGCGAGGTGATTGAGGAGTTGGGGTTCAGCGCTTGGTTGTGGAACCGTGCCCGTCCGGCTGTGGGTCTGAGCGCGGATGTGGGTGCTTATCCCAACCATCCCGGGCTGGGCAATTCGTTCGTGCTTACGTTCCCAGCGCCAGATGATGACGGCGCCGACCGCCTTTCTCGTGTGGGCACGGCGGATGCGGTTTTCGACGCGCTTGTCGGGGCGTGGGATCCCGATTGGGCTACGTGGACCACTAACAGTTGGCGAGGGGCGCAGCCAAGGCGTGGCAGGGGTCCGGTGGTTGGTTGGTTCACGTATGTCAAGGGTGTGGGTGTGGCTGGTCTTTCTTGTGGTGTGGCGCGTGCGGCGTGGGGTGGGGTTTTGGTCAAGGCGGGGCCTGGGTTCGCGGATGTGGATGTGGACCAGGTTCTTGCGCTGCGGCGGGAGCTGGAGCGGGCCTCGCTTTTGTGAAGAGCTAGATGGGACTCTTGGCGCATTTAGAGTGCTGGCCTCCTTCATGATTCTTTGCCTATGTGCCTTGTTCTGCCACTGGCAGGCTTTGGCGCACAACAGACGCCCTGTGTGAGCTGGGTTGTGGATAAGCCTCAAAGGCCCGTCGATGGCGGTGCTGTCGCTGGGGGGCTCGAGGAGTTTGGGTTGGATTCCGGGTTTGTCAAGCGTCCGGGGGTGCCGCTTGGTTTGGCTGGTGTGGGCGGTTCTCTTTGCGGCTTGGGGTGTAGTTGGGGTTTGGGCGTCGGTTTTCTTGTACGCGGTTTGGCGATGTGGTTGGTGGTGTCCGGCTCATAGGTGTTCGGGCCTGCCGAAGTGGGCGGGTATGTCTGCCGTGTGCCGTCTCGGTTTGGGTTCTAGTGAGCATTTTGGGGTCTTGACTGGTTTCGCCGCCTGCGCTGGTGGGGCGTCTGGGGCGCGGGGCCGCCCCCTGTGCGGTCTTTGATTGCGCTCAGTCTGGGGGGTTGCGTGGCTATAGATATGGCAGAGGGGCAAGGACTGCCTCTGTGTCTTGGGGAGTGGCTATGGCTGAGCGGGCGTCTATCGGCAGCGTTGATGATCTGTTGGTCGCTGTGCGGTTCGCCGCAGGCCATCAGTTGCGGGATCAGGTTGTCGTGGTTGCCCATACCGGTTCTCAGATCAACACATTGTTCGAGGCGACCTTGGGCAGATTCGAGCAGGATCCGGCTATAGCTGAGCGGCTGGTTTCCAAGGTCGCTTTGGACTATCCGAACGCGCGGGTGATTTGTTTGGCGTTTGATGAGGCTCCTGATGCGCCGCTTGGGAGGCATGCGCTGGGCTTGTTGCAGGAAGCGTGCGCCGCTGGGTTGCCGTCGGTGAGGGATGCCGACTCTGGCGCGGTCGCGGGGCCTGCCAGCTTCTTGGTGCGGGGCGAGAACTGGACGCTTACCGGCGTTGGTGGAAGCGCCGATCTCGCCAGTGGTGTTTTCAGTCCCGACTCGTCCCAGCTAGGTGGCTATTTGTCTGGGTTGGCCGCAGACCCTTACTTGCCGTGGATGAATGCCAGGGAGAGGCTTGACGCGATTGATCCGGGGCTTTGGGCTGACCGGGCCGCTGATTTGGTCACCAGGGGGGTCGCTGACCCGGCGGCGCTGAGTGAGTCTGACCTTGCGGAACTCGGGGCGTGTGTGAATGGCAGCGCGTCAGCGTCACGGCTGGCAGCCCTGGCTGTTGATGACGGAAATGCCGCCAACCAAGGGGCGGTCTGGTCGAAAGTTGTAGACCAGTGCCCAGAGGAATTCCGCATCGTCCCTTTATCGCTGGTGGCGCTGGCGGCGTTCATGACAGATAACAAGCCGCTGGTCAGCCATTGTGGCCAACAGATCGATCAGTTGGCCGAGAAGTTCCAGGTCCGTGCGCGTCCGGAGACAGCAAAGATAATCACCACACTATCGCGTGCCGCGAACCCGAGAACGGTGTGGAGCAACCTCAAGCAGCGCCTCCAGCCCGCCAACCCTGCTGCGACTCAGCCGGTTCCTGAGCCTGCGCGTGCGCACACCGCTGCTGCCAGCGACCACTCTCAACATTCAGTGGTGGGAATCTGATCATGGGTTGTAGAACACTCCGAGCCTGTCTCAGCGCTGGGCTTAAGAATGGCATCTGTATATTTACCGCCTGCTGCTTGTGTCCAGCCGTGTGTACTTTTCAGAAGGGGCGTGGCTGAGATGCCTGGTCATCCCCTACACACCCTTGGTGAGTCCAATAAAGAAGTTGTTCGCACACTGTGGGAGGTGTCGGCATGACTGAGTTAAGTGTAGTTTCGTATGGAGGCGGGGTTCAGTCAACTGCATTACTTGTCCTCGCTGCCCAGCGCAAGATTGAGAAGAGGGTCTTCCTCTTTGCAAATGTTGGTGACGATTCGGAGAATCCGTCCACTTTGCGGTATTTGAGTGAAGTGGCTTTGCCCTTTGCCGAACGCCACGGCATTGATCTGCACGTCCTGTCCCGTACGAAGCGGGACGGTCAGGTGGAGACGCTTTGGGGCAGGCTCATGCGGCCTGGTTCAAGATCGTTGCCGATACCTGTGCGGATGTCCAATGGGGCACCAGGTCGAAGGTCATGCACCACCGACTTCAAAATCCGTGTGATCGGGAAGTGGCTTAAAACCCACGGCGCGACGGTGGATGACCCGGCAAGTGTGGCGATTGGCATTAGTGTGGATGAGATTCACCGGGCGAATAGCAGGCGTGCCGATCCTCACGAGAGTATCGTCTACCCACTGCTCGACTTAGGTCATCGTCGTTCTGACTGCGTGAGGATCATCGCCGGTGCCGGGTTGCCTGTCCCACCTAAGAGTGCGTGCTTTTTCTGCCCGTTCCGTCGTCCATCAGCGTGGCAGGACATGGCCCGTGACGAGGCGGCGTTATTCGCCAAGGCTTGTTTGTTGGAGGACACTCTCAACAGACGTCGTGACCGGTTGGGCAAGGATCATGTATTTCTCACCAGGTTCGGGATGCCGCTGCGCAAAGCAATAAACACAAATCAAGAACTTCTTCCATTGGTCGATGAGACAGGTGGCGTATGTGATTCTGGGTGGTGCTGGCTATGACGCAAACACGAGCAGCACGCCCAAATAGGGCTTCGGTATGGGTCAACTTCGATCTGCTGCAGGTCATTTTTCCGGGGGTGTCTGGTGGGTAACTTGACCATGACTGATCTGTTTTGCGGGGCCGGCGGGTCCACCACGGGGGCGTCATCGGTTCCTGGGATCGAGGTCAGGCTTGCCGCTAACCATTGGGATAAGGCTATAGAGACTCATAACCTCAACCATCAAGGCGTGGACCATTTGCAGGCTGACATTTCACAAGTCGATCCCAGGTATGTTCCGGGAACTGATCTGTTGTGGGCAAGTCCGGAATGCACGAACCATTCACGAGCGAAAGGTTTGAGGAATTGGGCACAGCCGGATTTGTTCGGGGAGGCGCTGACTGAGGATGCGGTGAGCCGATCCAGGGCGACGATGTGGGATGTCGTCCGGTTCACTGAGCAGCACAGGTATCGCGCAGTTGTGGTGGAGAACGTGGTAGAGATTGCCGATTGGGGAGATGCTGACACCTGCCGAGGCGGGCTGTTTCAGGCATGGCTCATGGCGATGTCAAGTTTGGGCTACAGACATCGGATCGTTTCGCTGAACTCGATGCACGCACAACAGCGGGGTATGCCTGCTCCACAATCCAGGGATCGGCTGTATGTCGTGTTTTGGCGCAAGACGACGGTACCTGCCCCTGATTTGGAGCAGGTTGTCAGGCCGAAGGCTTGGTGCCCGAGTTGCGATGAGGTTGTTGACGCGGTGCAGCAGTTCAAACGGCACGGGCACGTTGTGGGCAGATACCGCGCCCAGTATGTTTACCGCTGTCCTCGGGTTTCCCGTAGAGGCCAGCGGGTCGAACCAGCTTGGCTTCCTGCGGCGTCGATCATCGACTGGTCGAATCTGGGCGTGCGGATAGGTGACAGGGCCAAGCCGCTTGCTGAGAAGACAATGCGCCGTATCCAGGCTGGGATTGACAAGTATTGGACTCCGTTGATCGTCGAGGCGGCTGGGAACACTTGGGATGCCGCTAGTGGGGCGGCGGGCAACTATATCCGTGCCTGGCCGGCGACAGAGCCGTTACGGGCGGTACACACAACAGAATCCAAAGGATTCGCCCATCATCCGCTGCTGGTGCCCGTGGAGGGCCGTGAAGGGAAGACCGCCAGTTCGGCGTTGTCGCCTATACGCACGATGACGACTCGTGATGAGACTGGAGTCGGTTTCCTGCGTACTGCCACCAGGGCGAGTGAAGAGGGTTCATGTGATTACGATGACCGTTCTGGTCTAGTCGTCCCTTACTATCACAATGGGTCTGCTAAGAGCACCAAAGATGCGTTGCCCGCTGTCACCACCCATGATCGATGCGCTCTGCTGATGCGGAACAACACTCAACGTGGCCCCGATCAAAGTTCTATGAGCACCCCGGTGGATGAGGTTGCCAGGACGATCACAACCACCGGCCACCAGTCTCTGCTCTCGCCTTCTGGCCCAGCCTTGGACATTAACGATGTGAGATTCAGGATGCTAGCGCCTGATGAGATCAAACAAGCAATGGCGTTTCCCTCCACTTATCTGCTGGTTGGGTCAAGGCGGCAGCAAGTCAGGCTTGCCGGCAATGCGGTGACACCGCCAACTGCCAGGGACATCATGACTCAGGTCTATGCCGCTATCACAAGGGAGGAACCGGTATGCCAACCGGTATAGCGACACCGCTGCGATAGCGCAGCACAGATACAACATTCCGAAGCAAATCTGGGAAGGAGCACTCATGAATGGTGATGTGGTGAGAGCGGCTCGAATGGGTATCTCTTTCATGAGTCCAGGTTCGGCAGGCTTACTGGACCGAGTTCATCTGCGGGGGCCAGTCGATGTTTGGGAAGAGGAAGTGGCTACAAACAGCCAAAGATACGGGAAGCTAGATCTGGATCAGGTTCAAAGGTCGGCCGCGCATCATGGCATCCGTTTCATCATCCCAGGTGATGATGAGTGGCCAACTGGCCTTGCCCAATTGGCCGGGGTGGATAACGGCAACGGTTGTGGGGGAGTGCCTGCTGGCCTTTGGGTGAAGGGCGGTGGCCATCTTGGCGCGTTGTCCCGGCACAGTGTCGCCATCTTCGGATCAAGAGCAGCCACAGCCTATGGCGAACACGCAACGGCCAAGTTCTCGGCAGAGATAAGCGAGGCGGGAGTGCTAGTGGTCTCTGGGGGTGCGTTCGGCATCGATGCAGCCGCGCACCGGGCCGCGCTTGCAGTCGCCGCGCCAACGGCGGCGGTGCTAGGTTGCGGCTTGGATATGGCTTACCCGCCGTCTA
This sequence comes from Propionibacteriaceae bacterium, assembly GCA_031268065.1. Taxonomy (GTDB): domain Bacteria; phylum Actinomycetota; class Actinomycetes; order Propionibacteriales; family Propionibacteriaceae; genus Propionicimonas. The sequence goes on along the minus strand of JAIRXX010000303.1, from coordinate 132 downwards.
ATGGAAAGTTGTTCGACCGCATCGCTGAGCAAGGTGTCCTAGTTAGCGAGGTTCCGCCCGGAACCCATCCGACCCGGGCGCTTTTACTGTCTAGAAATCGTCTGATTCCCGCCCTTTCGCAAGCGTCGGTGA
>JAIRXX010000288.1 GCA_031268065.1 Propionibacteriaceae bacterium | reverse complement strand
AATGGGGAGGCGATAGGCGCGTCCATCGGCATGGTCGCAGCGGCCACTGCGCTCGTCGCCGGTGTGCTCTGCATCCTGATGGGCGTCTACGGTCGTTTCCCGGTCGCTATGGCCGCCGGGCTGGGCATCAACTCAGTGGTGGCTTTCACAATCGCCACCAAGATGACTTGGCCGCAGGCGATGGGCATGGTGGTCTGGGAAGGCGTTCTAATCACCATCCTGGTGCTGACCGGCTTCCGCAAGGCGGTGCTCAAGGCGGTGCCGCGTTCAATCCGTTCGGCTATTTCGGTCGGCATCGGCTTGTTCATCGCCTTCGTCGGCTTGGCTGACTCGCACTTCATCACCGCCGCTCAGGGCACTCCGGTCCAGCTCGGCAGTGACGGCACATTGCACGGTTGGCCGATCTTCGTCTTTGTCGTCGGGCTATTCGTCCTGATCGGCCTTTACGTGAAGAAAATCAAGGGCGCGATGCTCATCGCCATCGCTTCTGCGACCGTGGTGGCGATCCTGCTGGAATACGGCCTAAAGGTCAGCCAGAGCAGCTTCCCCTGGGCGCTGAACAGCCCGATCTTCAATCCGGACGCCCTGGGCTTGCCCAATCTGGGCTTGCTCGGCAGAGTCGACCTGTTCGGCGCTTTCGTCGGCGCCAGCCCCGGAACGGTTCTGGGCTTCATCCTGCTCATCTTCGCCCTGCTGCTGGCTGACTTCTTCGACACGATGGGCACCATCGTCGCCGTTGGCGCCGAGGGCAAGCTGCTGCGCGAGGACGGCAATCCAGATCACATCCAGGAGATTTTGCTCGTTGACTCGATTGGCGCGGTGGCCGGTGGCCTCGGCTCAGTATCGTCCAACACCTCTTACATCGAGTCTGCTGCCGGAGTCGGGGACGGTGCCCGCACCGGTTTCGCTTCGGTGATCACCGGTGCCGGGTTCCTGCTCTGCCTGTTCCTTTCGCCCTTCGTCAACATGGTGCCCTCTGAGGCGGCAGCTCCGGCGCTGTTCTTCGTGGGCTGCCTGATGATGGCCCAGGTCGTCGAGATCAAGTGGACCGATCCCGAGGAGTCCATCCCGGCTTTCCTCTGCCTGGCCATGATGCCCTTCACCTATTCGATTTCGGCGGGCATCGGCGCGGGCTTCATCAGCTACGTGTTCATCAAGGTGCTGCGCGGCAAGTGGAGCCAGATTCACCCGCTGTTGTGGATTGTCGCAGCTGCCTTCCTGATCTATTTCGGACAGGGAGTGTTGCTCGGCGCGGTCGGCTAGTGGCTGCCCTTGTGTATGCTGGCTAAAATTGTTTAGCCCCGCACGGGTGATTCGTGCGGGGCGTGCGTGGGCGGCGGAACGGGCTTCCGCCGCCCACTTGCCTGTCTTGCCGCGCAGTGCGGCTTGTCCGCTGCCTTTCGGGCGGTGTTCGCATCGGTCTGAGCGATGTCCGTCCAAGCCACTACGATAGCTGTGTGACGCGGGGCGATTTCGGAAAAAGGCGGGAGCGGAGATGACCTTCACCCACGGCTGGGAGGGGCCGGGGCTTTATGCCTCTCAGCTTCGGCCGGAGCAGGTCCGAACTGATTGGACGCCGCGCCTGCCGGTGATAGGCATTGTGCCGCTGCGCCCATTGGGGCTTGGCGATATCTTGGGCGGCGCTTTCCGGGCAGTCCGGTTCGCCCCTTTGGCGATGTTGGGGCTTACGTTGGGCGTGCTGCTGGTGGCGCAGCTGCTGGGTTCGCTGCTCGGTTTGATCTTTGCGCGGGAGAGCATCACCGCAGACCCCGGCATGGGCATGTTCTCCGCCCCCTGGTCAACGATTTCCGGCCTTTTAGCCGTCATGCTGACCATCGTGGTGGTCAACACTGGGCTGACGCACACCGTTGCCGAAGCGATCGCTGGACGCCGGGTTCCTCCGCTGGAGGCGCTGCGCCTGATGGGGCGGCGAATGTGGTCCGCCCTCGCGCTCTTCGCCCTGATCGGGCTGGTCATAGCGGCAGCCGTGGTGGTGGTGGCCATACTTTTCGAGGCGGCGAGCGATTCCGGTGCGGCGAGCGCCATCCAACTCTTGGTGGTGCTGGTTCTGATCGGCGTGGCAGCGGGTCTTGCCTTCGGCGTCAAACTGCTATTCGCGCCCTGTGCGATAGCCGTGGAGGGGTTGGGGCCGTTGCGTGCGATCTCCCGAAGCTGGCAGCTCACCCGGGGAGTTTTCTGGCGCACGGCCGGAATTTACCTGCTTGTCAGCGGCATAGTGTGGCTAGCCGCCAACATGATCATGGATGTATTCGTTGTTGTGGGCTTGCTGCTCCTCGCCATCGTCACCGCCGCCGTCGGTGAGAATGTCGCAATGTCCGTCATCGTAGTGGTGGCTACCCTCGCTAGCACCGTGCTGACCTTGCCGCTGACCAGCGCGGTGACCACGCTGCTCTACGTCGATTCCAGAATCCGTCTGGAGGGGTACGACATCATGCTGGGAGAAGAGCTGTACGGATGAGTCCCCCGTTGACCCCAGACGCCGATGAGGCCCGCCGCTTGCTGGAGCAAGAGCTTTCCAGACCGGAGTATGCCCAGGCTAGGGGGCAGAATTGGTTCGCGGAGCAGTTTGAAAAATTTATTAACTGGCTTTCGGGCGGGATTGGGCCGGCTGAATCCCTCAGCGATTCCCAATTGGTCGCAATCGCGGCAGTGGTGGTCGCCGTCGCCGCCGTTGCGGTTTGGGTTTACCTGGGGCCGCTGCGTTTCGAGCGTCGCCGCCGGACGCAAGCCATGTTGGACGGCGAGGATCGGCCAGCCGCCGATCTCCGCGCCGAAGCGGCTAGCTTGGCCGCCGCCGCCGATTGGACTTTGGCTACGTTGCAGCTATTCCGGGCGATGGTGCGGTCGCTCAGCGAACGGGCGATCATTGACGAGACCCCGGGAATGACCGCGCACGAGGCCGCCCACCAAGCCGCCGCCAGACTGCCCGCGCTGGCTGGGCGGATGAGGTCCGCCGCCGATGTGTTCGACTCGCTTGCCTACGGCAACCGTGCGGGGTCTTCGGCAAAGTACCGGGAAATGCTTGGGCTGGACGCTGAGCTGTCCGCTGCCACGCCGACTCCTTTGGACACGGACGCTGCTCCTCCGCCCGCGATCACTGTGGAGGCGGCACCATGACCAAGCGGGGGTGGCTGATCGGCGGGGGAGTGCTGCTGGGGCTGTTCGTCGGGCTGTTGGCAGTGACCGCCTTTTTGCCCGAGCCGGTAGACCAGCTAAATGGGTCGGTCATCAATTCCAGGCCGAACGGCACTCGTGCGCTGGCGCAGGTGTTGCGACGCCAGGGCGTTGCGGTGACCCAGACCACCAGCCTGGCTGACGCCGCCGCCGCGCCCGCTGGCTCGACTTTGGCTGTCTATTACAGCCGCCAACTCTCCGAAGAGGCCAGCTCGCTGCTCAGTGAGGCGAAGGCCGACTTGGTGATCCTCCACACGGGGTACGACGCCGATTTGAGCGTCATCACCGGTGGACTGTTCGATACTTACTACTGGTGGGCGGATGATGGCCGCCTGCCCGACGCCTACTGTGAAGACCCGGATGCGCTGGCCGCTGGCAAGATTCCCTTTGCCGACACCGGCGTATTCTCGGTGGATGGGCTTGGGGAGGTGTGTTTCGCTGACGACAGCGAGGTGGGCCTTTACGCGGTGGGGCAGACCCCAGACCACCATGTCGCCGTGATCGCGGGGGCCGAGCGGCTGTACAACTTGGGCATCACCGAAGAGGGCAACGCCGCGCTGGCGCTGCGGGCGTTGGGCAAGCATCCGAAGCTGGTCTGGTATCTGCCTGGGGAAGACGCCCTGCCAGCGGACGGCGCTGACGCGGGCGAGCCATCGCTGTGGGCTTTGCTGCCAGGCTGGACACAGGCCGGGTTCGCTGTCCTGCTGCTGGCCGGGGCGGGCGCTGCTGTGTGGCGGGGCAGGCGATTCGGGGCATTGGTCCGCGAACCGCTGCCGGTCGAAGTGCCCGCCGCTGAGGCCACCCTCGGGCTGGGCAGGCTGTATCGGCAAGCTGGCACCCGTGGACATGCGGCAGCTGGGCTGCGTGCAGCGACCATTCAACGGCTCGGCCCGCGCTTGGGCCTGCCTCCCAACGCCGCCGCAGTGCTGGTGGTGGAGCGGTTGTCGGTCCGGACCGGCCTTCCCCAGCCGCACTTGAGCCAACTGCTTTACGGGCCAGCGCCCGCCACAGACAAGGAATTGGTGGACCTTGCCATCAAACTGACCGATTTGGAGAAAGCATGAGTGACCAGTCTTACCGCCCGCCGAATACCCCCGCTGGTTTCGGGCCGCCACCGCTGGAACCACCCGGAAACACCGGCCAACCGCCGTATCCGCCTCCCCCCGCGCCGGGGTCCCCAGCCGTGCCAATGCCATCCTTTGCTCCAAGCCCTCAAGCTGTCCAACAGGCATACGCCCCGCCTCCCCCGCCGTACGCGCCGAGCTACCCGAGCGATAATCTGCTGTCGCCCGCCTCGGACGACCCCGCCCGCCGGGGGTTGCAGCAGGTCCGCGACGAGGTGGGCAAAGCGGTGGTCGGCCAAGCCGATGCGGTGACTGGGTTGATCGTCGGGCTGCTCTGCGACGGCCATGTGCTGCTCGAGGGCGTCCCCGGTGTGGCGAAGACCCTGCTGGTGCGCTCGTTGGCGGCCAGCCTCTCCCTGGAGACTAAACGGGTCCAGTTCACCCCCGACCTGAT
>JAIRXX010000368.1 GCA_031268065.1 Propionibacteriaceae bacterium | reverse complement strand
ATCGCCATCGCGCCTTTCAAGGGCAGCGAGTCTTTGGTCATCGGACGCCACGGCGGCCCAGAATTCCTCGACTCCGAAGTCGCCCGCCTGCGCCATCTGGCCGCGTTGGCGGGATGACTGGGGAAAGTTATTCAAACGGCGTGGGGTCGCCGGCGCCGTAACGCAGAATCTCCACCTGGTCAGCTGACAGATCGACCACGGTGGTCGGCTCCAGCCCGCATTCGCCGCAATCCACCACGGCGTCCACTTCTGCGGCGAGTTCGTCGTTGACTATCCAGCCCTCGGTCAACGGATCGCTCGCGCCAGGCAGGATAAGCGTGCTGGAACTCATCGGGTCGCCCAATTCGCGCAACAGGGCAAGGGTCATCGTGTGCTTCGGGATGCGCACGCCAACGGTCTTGGTCCGGGGCTGCAGCATCGCTTTCGGAGCTTCCCGGCTCGCCTTGAGGATGAAAGTGTATTGGCCTGGGGTGGCGGCCTTAACCGCCCGGAAGACATCGTTGTCCATTTCAACGTAGCGTCCCAGCTGGGCCAATTCGGAGCAGACCAGGGTGAAGTGGTGTTTCTCGGTGAGCTGCCTAACCGCCCGGATGCGGTCCAATCCCTCCCGGTTGCCCAAGCTGCAACCCAGCGCGTATCCGGAATCCGTCGGATAGGCGATCAGCGCACCCGAGCGGACCAAATCGGCCAATTGCGCGATCGCACGCGGTTGCGGGTCTTTGGGATGGACGTCGAAATAGCGGGACATGGTTCAAGCCTAGCCATGACCACTATGAACCTGCCAAAGCGAATAGCGCTAATCTTCGTTCATGGCGATCTTCGACTTGACCGAGGCCGAGCTGCGCGAGCGCAGTTCGATGAAGTGGCAGACCTATCCCAGCGACGTGCTGCCGCTGTGGGTGGCGGAAATGGACCTGGCGGTGCATCCGGCGATCAAAGCGGCGCTGCTCACCGCCGTTGAGAACGGCGACACCGGGTATCCGGTGGGACGCCGCTACGCCAATGCCTTCCGCAGCTTGGCCAGCCGCCGCTGGGGGTGGGAAGTGGCCGACGAGCAGGTGCGGCAATCCGGCGACGTGATGAATTCCATGCTCGGGACGCTGCAAACTGTCAGCGAGCCGGGTGACGCGGTGGTGGTCAATCCGCCGATCTATCCCCCCTTCCGCACCATCGTGGAACGCTATCAGCGCCAGTTGGTCGAAGTGGAGCTGACCGCAGACGGGCGGCTTGATTTGGAAGGGATCGCGGCGGCGCTGGCTGGCCCGGCAAAGCCCAAAGCCTATCTGCTCTGCTCCCCGCACAACCCCAACGGCACCGTCCACACCAGCGACGAGCTATCCGCCCTGCTGCGGCTTTGCGCCGAGCATGGCACAACGCTGATCGCAGACGAAATACACGCCCCGATAGCCGATGCCGAGTTCACCCCGGTCCTCAGCCTCCCCGGTGGGGAGCGGGCGATCATGGTCACTTCCGCCGGAAAAGCCTGGAACCTGGCCTGCTTCAAAGGCGGTTTGGTGGTGGGCGGGGTCCAGACCGGGGAAATCCTGTCCCGGCTGCCCGCCATGCTGCTGCAATCGATGGGGCATATCGCCGCCATCACCCACGCCGCCGCGATGAACTCGGCGCTGGACTGGGTGGACGAATACCTGCTCGAAGTGCGGGCCAACAAAGCGCTGCTGGCCGATTTGCTGCGCCGCCAAGTTCCCGGTGCCCGTTACACCCCCGCCTTGGGCACCTACTTTGCCTGGGTGGACTGCTCCGGACTGGGATTGGCCAACCCGGCTGGGCATTTCCTCGACAAGGGGCGGGTCGCGTTCAACGACGGGGCCACCTTCGGCAGGCAATACGGCCAGTGGGTGCGGATCAACCTGGCAACCTCGCCGCAAATCATAACTGAGGCCGTAGCCCGGATGGCGGCATCGCTTTCGGGATAGCCCTGCGCCGCGATGGCGTTGTCGGTAGGCTTAGCTGGCTCAACCAACACTGCAAGGAGTATGTCAACAATGGTTCAGAAAGTCGCAATCTTGACCGCTGGCGGTTTCGCCCCCTGCCTTTCATCGGCAATCGGCGGATTGATCGAACGCTACACACAGGTTGCCCCTGAAATCGAGATAATCGCCTACAAGAACGGCTACCAAGGCCTGCTCACCGGCGACTATCTCCAGGTGACTGGGAAAGTGCGCCAGAACGCGGCGCTGCTGCACCAATATGGAGGCTCCCCCATCGGCAATTCCCGGGTCAAGCTGACCAATGTGAAAGACCTGGTAAAGCGGGGGTTGGTAGCCGACGGCGAAGACCCGCTCCAAGTTGCCGCAGACCGCCTGGTGGCGGACGGGGTGAGCATCTTGCACACCATCGGCGGTGACGACACCAACACCACCGCCGCCGACTTGGCCCACTACCTCGCCAAGCACGAATACGGGCTGACCGTCGTGGGGCTGCCGAAGACCATTGACAACGACGTGGTGCCGATTCGCCAATCGCTCGGCGCGGACACCGCCGCCGACATGGGCGCGCGTTTCGCCAAGAATGTGATGGCTGAGCACAATGCCGGCACCCGCATCCTGATCATCCACGAAGTCATGGGCCGCAATTGCGGCTGGCTCACCGCCCGTACCGCGCTGAAGTACCACGCCTGGGTGAAAGAGCGCGAGTGGCTGCCGGAAATCGGGCTGGATTCCCGCGCCTGGGACGTTCACGGGGTGTTCGTCCCCGAGGCTGACATCGACCTCCCCTCCGAAGCCAAGCGGCTGAAGAAGGTTATGGATGAAATCGGCTGCGTGAACCTCTTCCTCTCCGAGGGTGCCGGGGTGGCGGAAAT
>JAIRXX010000282.1 GCA_031268065.1 Propionibacteriaceae bacterium | reverse complement strand
AAGCTGCTGGACGCCGCACTGGCCAGGCTCACCCAGCTCTTCGGCGCGGCAGACGACCGGGCAGCGCTGTCGGCCTTCCTCGCCTTCCGCAACGGCCTCGGCCTGGCCACGCCAAAGCTGCGCAGCGAAGCAGAACTGGCAGACATCGTAGCCTCGGTGAACCCGCAACGGCTGCAAAACAGCCCGGTCCCCCTAGATGCGGCGGCGCTGGCCACCATCGTAAGCAATTCTCTGGTGTGACTGCGGTACTGCCAACTTGGAAATTACCTTCGCCACATGCCGCTTTGCCGCTATGCTGTGGCACGCTAGAAAGCCCTGCGGCACGCAGAAGCTTTGCTGCGGTCCGGGTGCGTAGAACATGGCTCGACCGTCACGGCTTCGCTCTGCGTATCCGCCAGGAGATGCTGGTAGGCGGCTTGCCACCGGCAAAACATTGAAAGGATATGAACAAATGACAGCCCCCGTACCCCCGACCCCTTACGCGGCAAATTCCAAAGACACCGGCAGCTTCGGCTGGTCTGTGCTCGGTTTCTTCATCCCGATTGTCGGCCTGATCCTGTGGCTGGTCTGGAAGAACGACCGTCCGAAGGACTCGATTAAATCCCGCAACGGCTTCATCGCCGGCATTATTTTCGGTGTCGTGATCAGCATCATCATGTCTGTGGTCAGCGCCATGCTGTTCTCCGCGTACCTGCCTTGAGCCTGGCAAAACTGCATCGGCAACGGGCGCAGCACCGGCTCAAAACCGGCTGTTACCCGTTGCCGATGCCAGCCAAAAGCCTAGCGGCGAGGTTGTCGTCCAGCGCCGCCAAAAATTCCTCAGTGGTCAGATAGCCCTGGTCGGGGCCGACCAGCAGCGCTAAATCTTTAGTCATCTGGCCGGATTCCACGGTCTCCACGCAAACTTGTTCCAGCGCCTCGGCGAAACCGATCACCTCCGGAGTGCCGTCCAGCTTTCCGCGATGCTTCAGCCCTCTGGTCCAGGCGAAGATCGAGGCGATCGGATTGGTCGAAGTCGGCAGGCCCTGCTGATGCTGGCGGTAATGCCTGGTCACCGTCCCGTGAGCCGCCTCTGCCTCCACCGTCCTCCCATCCGGGGTCATCAGCACCGACGTCATCAGCCCCAGCGATCCGAAGCCCTGGGCCACCGTGTCGGATTGCACGTCGCCGTCGTAATTCTTGCAGGCCCAGACGTAGCCGCCCTCCCACTTCAACACGGAGGCAACCATGTCATCAATCAGCCGATGCTCGTAGCTCAGTCCGGCTGCGGCGAAGTCGGCGGCGAATTCAGCCTCGAAAACTTCGGCGAAAATGTCCTTGAAAGCCCCATCGTAGGCTTTGAGGATGGTGTTCTTGGTGGACAAATAGACCGGGTAGCCACGCATCAACCCGTAGGCTAACGAGGCCCTGGCGAAATCGCGGATCGAATCAGTGAAGTTAAACATGCCCATAGCCACGCCGCCATCGTCCGGATAGTCGCAAACCACCTGCTCCAGCGGCGCAGAACCGTCGGCAGGGGTGAAAGTCAGCGTCAACCTGCCCGGACCCGGCACCTTGAAATTTGCAGCTTTGTACTGGTCCGCGTGGGCGTGCCGCCCGATCACAATAGGTTTGGTCCATCCCGGCACCAGCCGGGGAATATTCGAAATGACGATCGGCTCGCGGAAAATGACCCCGCCCAAAATGTTGCGTATCGTGCCGTTGGGAGAGGGCCACATCTGCCGCAAACCGAATTCCTCGACTCGCGCCTCGTCGGGGGTGATGGTGGCGCATTTCACCCCCACCCCATGCCGCTTGATCGCATTCGCCGCGTCGATGGTGATCTGGTCACCGGTGGCGTCGCGGTTTAGCACGCCCAAGTCGTAATACTCCAAATCGATGTCCAGATACGGATGGATCAAGCGGTCCTTGATGAATTGCCAGATGATCCTGGTCATCTCGTCGCCGTCCAATTCGACGACTTTGCCCAAGACTGCGATCTTTCCCATAACTCCCCTTGCTGCGCTCGCGGCCAGGCCTGTTCAGCTGCCGCTTGCAAACTCCGCAGGCGGCAGGGCGCCGACAGCGGCAGCTCCGCACTACACCGAGTCTGCGAACAGCCTCTGCGACCCGACCGCCCATGCCTAAAGCCGAGTCCAACATACCGAAGATTGGCCGCTTTGTATGCCACAACGCCTAAGGCGCTAAGTTGGCTCCGTGATCGATTCGACGCATTGGCTGCTGACGCTGAGCTGCCCCGACCGTCCCGGCATCGTGCATCGGGTGACCGGGGCCATTTTGGCGGCGCTGGGCAACATCACCGAGCTTCAGCAATTCTCCTCCCTGGAATCGGGCCGTTTCTACATGCGGGTACAGGTGCAATCCGGCTTCGACCGTTCGGTCTTCGAGCAGGCCATCGCCCCCATCGTCACCGAGTTGAGCGCACGCTGGACGCTGGACTACGTGGGCCGCAAACGCCGCACGCTGGTGCTGGTGTCGAAGGCCGGGCATTGTCTGAACGACCTGCTCTTCAGGCAACGCGCAGGCTATCTGCCGATCCAAATCCCGCTGATCATTTCCAACCACCCCGACCTGGGCGAGCTGGCCTCGTTCTACTCCATCGGCTTCGAGCACCACCAGGTCAACGCCGACAGCAAAGCCGAAGTGGAGCACCGCATCTTGTCCGCTGTCGCTGAGCACGACATCGAATTGGTCGTGCTCGCCCGCTATATGCAAATCCTCTCCCCCGAGCTGTGCCAGGCTCTGGAGGGCCGCGCGATCAACATCCACCACTCCTTCCTGCCCGGTTTCAAAGGCGCCGACCCCTACCGGCAAGCCCATGCCCGAGGCGTAAAACTGATCGGGGCCACCGCGCACTTCGTCACCTCTTCGCTGGACGAGGGGCCGATCATCGAGCAAAACGTCCGCCGCGTGGACCACACCATGGAAGTCGGCCAACTAGTAGCCATCGGCCAAGAGCAGGAGTCGAGCACCCTCACCGAAGCGGTAAAACTCTTCGCAGAGCACCGGGTGCTGACCGACGGAGCCCGCACCATCATCTTCCGCTGACCGTTCAGGCTGCGCACGGCGCCTGCGGCCACTCAGCGCGAGTCGAACCACGACCGAAAGCGGCGCAGGTGCTCAGCGAACGAGTCGGGCTCGCCCAGCAGCGAGAGCACGAGCACGCCGCGCGAGTCTAGATCGTAGAACCATCCCGGATGGACCGAAAGCCCCGCGCCGCGCATTAGTTCAACGCTCAACTCGCCCTCTCCCGGCACCGGGGCGTCTAGCAGGGCCATCCAGCCCCCATG
>JAIRXX010000262.1 GCA_031268065.1 Propionibacteriaceae bacterium | reverse complement strand
CCTTGGACGCCCCTGACAGCCATTCGCATCGCTTCTTTGCCCATCTCCCAAGTGGGCTGCTCCATGACTGTGATACCGGGGCGCACCAGCTTCGCCCAAGGAACTTCGTCGAACATTACGAAGCTCAATTCCCCAGGCACATCGACGCCTTGATCCGTCACCACTCCCAGCGCCTCCTCGCCTAGGACGTTGTTGCAGGCGAATAACGCCGTGGGTTTGGGATTCGCCCGCAGCAGGCGCATAGCGCCAGCATGTGCCGAACCTCGGGTGAAACGCGAGCGCACGACAAGATCCTCATCGACGCCCACCCCGGCATCAGCGTGTGCGCGACGGAAGCCCCGCTCGCGTTCGATGGCTGTGTAGACGCTATCTGGACCACCCAGATAACCGATTCTGCGGTGCCCCAAGTCGAGCAGGTACTCGGTGAGGGCGTATGACCCAGCATCGTTGTCGACAAGCACCGCAGGCACGTCCATGCCCGCGATGGGGCGGTCTGCAAAGATCACCGCAATGCCCCGGGCAACAGCCTCATTCCACAGATCGGTGTTCTCGCCGGTGGGGAAGCCGATGATCCCTTCTGCGCGTTGTTCCAGCATCAACTCGATGTATTCGCGTTCCACAGCCGGATCTTCGCCAGTCGCGCCGATCACGACGTGCCGGTTCACCGAAGGCGCCATCGCCAGCACACCTTGGGTGAATTCCGAATAAAACGTGTTGGAGATGTCCGCCACCATAAGCCCGATATTGCGAGTGCGGCTGGAGCGCAATCCCCGGCCCAACGCACTGGGCCGGTAATTCAAATCCGCCGCGACCTGCTCCACACGTTCCCGAGTGGCGGACGACACCGACCCGCCCGCGGAAAACACCCGTGACACCGTGCCCAAACCCACTCCTGCGGCTGCGGCGACGTCTTTCATCGTCACCGAGCGCGATTTCACTACTTGCTTGGCCTGTTTGTCTGCCACGTCTACCCTTTCACCGCTCCGCCAATGGTCCCGACGGCTAGATACTTCTGAATGAAGAATCCCAAGACCACCATTGGCGTCATAGTGACTGTAGCGGCTGCGCTGGCGACACCGGCGTTAACCGACACTGCGCCCACGAATGAGGCGATACCGACCGGAAGCGTGTAGGTCTCAAATGTGGTCAACTGCAGCGAGAACAGCAATTCGTTCCAGGAATACTGCATAGCCAAGATGAACGCCGCAGCCAGTCCGGGCAAGATCACCGGCACCACGATCCGGAACAACACCTGCAATCTCGTGCAACCGTCGATCATGGCCGCCTGCTCCAATTCTGGCGGAACGTCCCGCATGAATCCCATCAGCATCCACACCATGAACGGCAATTGCAAGGCCACATGCGCTATGGCCGGCGCCAGCAGCGATCCGCGCAGCCCGATCATCCGCATCAGCACGAACAAAGGCAGCAGCATCGAGATCACCGGAACCAGTTTGCCGACCATGAAAGCATTGGCGATCCAGTTGGCCGGACGCAGCCGCAAGCTGGTCAGCCCCCAAGCTGAGAACACCGACAGGCCCAACACGAATACGGTGCAGGTCAGCGCGACGATGGTCGAATTGGCGAAGTAGGTCAGGAAATCTGATTTGATGAAAGCTGTGGCGAAGTTGTCCAGCGTGGGTTGGAAGATGAAAGTTGGCGTCTTGGTGAATATGTCTAGTGGCATCTTGAAAGCGTTGGTGACCACGATGATGATCGGGATGACCGTCCAACAGAAGAACAAGCCGATCACCGCCCACTTCGCAGTTCTTGCGACTATGGCCTTTGCTTTAGAAGCACCTGGTGAGACAGCCATCACAAGTCATCCTTCCCCCGGGCGGAATTTCTCATCAACGGCCCGAATAGCAAAATCAGACCGAGCAGCGTGATGATTGCTATTGCCATGCCATAACCCAATTCATTCTGCTGATAGGCCGCTTTATAGGCGTAGAGCGACAGTGACGAGGTGGAATTCGCCGGGCCGCCGTTGGTAGTGCCGTAGATGATGTCAAACACCCGGAAAGCGTCAGTGCCGCGTATCAGGGCCACCACCGCCAGCACTTTCGTCAGCAACGGCAGGGTGACATTGAAAACTATCCTGATCGGCCCCGCCCCATCCAGCCTCGCTGCCTCGTATAGGTCTTCGGGGATGACGGTCAACCCCGCCGACACCACCAGCATTATGAAGGGAGTTACGTTCCAGGCATCCGCCACGGCTACGCAGACCAGCGCCCAAGCGGGAGAGGTGAGGCCACCGAAGTATTGGTCAAGCCCGACTGTGCCCAACAGCCAGTACACGAACCCATACTGCGGGTCGTACATATAACGCCAGATCAGCGCGACGATGATCGGAGATATGAATAGCGGCATGGAGAATACCGCCCGCAAGATATTGCCGACTTTGGGCCGGAGCGTGTCTAGCAGAATCGCAATACCGACGCCGAACAGAAGGCAGATTGCCAAGTTGATGACTGTATAGCCCACTGTGTTTGCCAGGGAACGCAACGCCACCGGATCAGTGAAGAACCTACCGTAATTTCCCAAAAAGACGAACACTGGAGCTTGCCCGGCCTTGATTTCGTACATCGATGTGTAAATCGCATAAAATAACGGGATGAACATCACAGAAGCAATGACAATCGCAGCCGGAGCTATTACGCAAAAACCGAGCAAAAGTTCTTTGCGCCGGATCATTGAAACTCGCACTGTTTTACCCATAGTGCCACCGGACCTAGCTTGGCGACTGCTGGGCGTTCCCCTCCTTGAACGCCCAGCAGTCTTGCCAGCTGTCAGAAATCACCTTCCAATTGCTTCTCAGCCTCAGCCAACGCGGTCTTCGGATCAGTCCCGTTCACAAAGACCCCATTCATCGCGGCGCCCACAGCGTCCATAAACTTGGCGGAGCCTGTCGAGAGCGGCGGAGGCGTGGAATTCGACAACGTCTCCTTGATGGCAGGTATCCAGGGGTACTTCTCACCCAAGCTGGCGTCTTCAAATAGGTCATTGCGCAACGACACCGGACCCGGATACGCCTCAAGCATCGCCCGCTGCGCCGCCTGGCCGCTCAGCCATTCGACGAGTTTCACAGCTTCAGCCTTGTGCTTGGAATCTGCTGCCACCGAGTAATTCCAGGTGAGCAGATAGCCGCCAACAGCTTTCTTATAGGGCATTGGCCGATAGGCCAGCTTCCCGACTACCTTCGACTGCGCGGCGTCTTCCAAGGCACTGGCAAGCCCGGACAGGCAGACACCCAAGGGCGCCTCACCGAATTGAAGCGCCTTGACGGACTCATCGAAGTGCCACGAAGTGGAGCCATCCACCGAATACTTCACCAATTCCTGATTGAACGTCGCAGCCTCAACCACTTCTGGGCTGGTGAGGTTGAGCGAACCGTCGGGCTTTAGCACCGAGCCGCCATTGCCCTGGGCCAGCGTGATCAGCACGTCTGCGGCGGCGGTGCCTTGGCGGGCGGGCATCGCTATGCCGGTACCGGCATCTTTGAAGTGCTTGGCGACTGGCAACATCTCATCCCAAGTGGCCGGGATTTCCAGGCCAGCCTCGGCAAAAGCGTCGGTGTTGTAACACATCAGATCGGTCTGCACCGAATCGGGCAAGCCGTACACCAAGCCATCTGCCCCTTTCAGAATGTCCATAGCGGTGGGTACGTACTGCCCTGTTATGGCTGGGTCAGACAAATTGTCGTCCAAAGCTTCCAGATACCCTGCGGCTATGTACTGCGAATACCAATTCTCCGGGACGTACACGACGTCGTATTCCCCGGTCTTCTCACCCATGTTCAGCGTTTGCTTCTGCTGAAGCTGGGCGTAGTCGATGGCGTCAACACGCACTTGGATGCCGGTCTCTTCAGTGAACCCCTTGACCACTTCAGTCAATGCGTCAGCCCAGGGGCCAGCGAATCTGGAAATCGTCAAAGTGGTCGCGGGTTCTCCTGTGCCACTAGTGTCGCCAGTGGGCTGAATGTCGCCCACACAGCCGCTGAGCGTCAACGCCCCCGCGACCCCCAGTGCCACGGCAACTGCCCAATCTTTCTTGCTCTTCATCCGAATGACTCCTATATCAGCTTGTCACGAGGGATTTGACCCTCGCCTAGATGTCCCACACCTGCCCCAGGATTTCCCCGCAGCACTGCGCGTAGCCAGGTGGTAACGTTTCCAATTATCATAAAGCGGAAATTTGGCTATCGTCAAGGTCTTTTAGGACTAATTGGTAACGATTCCGTAACGAGAGGCTGTCGTAGCAGTTCTTCGTACTCGGCCACCAAGAGGAACCTCGCTGGGGAGTCTTCTTCAATCTGCGGATAGCGCGGGCCGGGCATCAGGAATAGATTGTCTTCGAGGTCATCGTTGACGCATGAAACTTCAGCCGCCAACACCGGCACCCGCACAGCCCAGAAGCGGTGCAGGCAACCGCGTGGAACCTGAATGGATTGCCCTGGCGCCAAGTCAACCGCCTTCCCCGCCGCCACGACTCGCTGAATCCCGTCGACCAGCGTCGTGACCTGTCCGCCACCAAGCTCCACCTGTCCAGCCGCTGTGTGCGCAGCGGGATAGATTTCGACACGAAGTACGCCCCCACCACGGTTTATGATGTCTTCGGTCTTGAAATTATGCAGGTGAAACGGTGTCTCCTGATCGACCCGGACGAGCATCACTTTCTCGGCAAACGTCTGCCCTATCCCAGCATCCCGCTCACTCAAAGTTCCGTTGCGCAGCGTACACAAGGTCAGTCCATAGGCCGCGAAGTCACCACTTCCGAAGTCGGTCACGTCCCATCCCAAGCCGCGCTCCAGAGTCGGAATGAGCATCTCGACGCGATCCAGCCAATCCTGGCGGCCCCAGTAGGCGAACGCTGGCAACTCGAATTGCCGGACTGCGGCATAGTCGAGCGCACCCGACACCGCCTCATCCATTGCTGAACGTTTCATGTGGCTAACCTTTCAAACTGGAATCGTTACCAATATTGAACCCAGCGACCCTTTCGTGTCAACAAGGCGACACCCGACAACGCATATTTTTGGGGCATTGACCGAAGTCACCGGCAAAGTCGGCATGGCCAGCGCTAGCGGGATTCGGAAGCGCCTAGACCGCTCTCGCCAGGCTCGGACATTGCGCGAGAACTCTTAACGCCCGGTTTATCCGTCAGATTCTGGAACACCGCAGGACTCAAGCAGGGCGATGATCTGATCGCCGTAGCGGTCCAGCTTGGCGGCGCCTATTCCAGGGATGCCAGACAGCTCCGCACGGGTGCGGGGCCGGACGACGGCAATGGCCCGCAGCGTGGAATCGTGGAAGACGACATAGGCGGGCAGGCTCGCGGCTTTTGCGGTGGCACCGCGCCAAACGCGCAACTGCTCGAACAACGCCGAAGCGGTGTCGTCTAGCTCTGCTGGCAAGTCCTGAACCGCTCCAGCGGCACCGGCTGGTGTCGGGCTGCGCCTGCCCGAGACCGAGGCGGCGGCGGCGCGGCGCAGCACCTCGGCACGCAGCGGGACTTCGCGGTCCCCGCGCATGACTTCCCAGCTCAACCCGGTGACCGTGAGCGTGGAATGCGGGCCAACTGCCAACTCCCCACGCGCCAATAGCTGCCGCACCACCGCCCTCCAGGCGGCCTCGTTGAAATCTTGCCCCAAACCCCAGGTGGTCAGGCTCTCGTGCCTCCAAGAGCGGGTCTTCTCGGTGGAGTGGCCGCGCAGAATATCGATGACTTGGCCAGCGCCGAAATGCTGTCCCCGCTCCCGCTCCAATCTGACGATGGTCGAAAGCAGCATCTGGGCCGCCCTGGTGCCGTCGCTGACCTGGGGCGGGGCCAGGCAGGTGTCGCAATTGCCGCAAGGTGTGGCGCTCTCCCCGAAATAACCCAATAAATCCACCCGGCGACAGCCGACCGTTTCGCACAGGGCAAGCATCGCGTCCAACTGCCGGGTGACGAGGCGTTTGCGCTCCAACGATCCGGCAGAGGACTCGATCAAGCCGCGCTGCTGCATCACATCGGACAACCCGTAGGCCATCCAGGCCGTCGCCGGTTCCCCGTCGCGCCCGGCCCGACCGGTCTCTTGGTAGTAGCCCTCGACCGACTTAGGCAGATCGACGTGCGCGACAAAGCGGACGTCGGGCTTGTCAATGCCCATGCCAAAAGCGATAGTCGCCACGATAACCAAGCCATCCTCGCGCAGGAAGCGGGCCTGGGTCTCCCGGCGGGTGGCGGCGTCCAGTCCGGCATGATATGGCAATGCGGGGATGCCATGCTGGCTGAGCGTCTCAGCGTATTTTTCCGTCCTCGCCCGCGACAGCGCATAGACGATGCCAGCCCGACCAGGATGCTCGCGCCGGATGAAATCGACCAATTGGGATGCGCCAGCCTGGCGCGGCTCGATGCGGTAGCAGATATTGGGCCGGTCGAATGAGGCCACGAAATCACGGGCGCCCTCCAGACGCAATTGTTGCCGAATCTCAGCGTGGGTGGCGGCGGTCGCCGTAGCAGTGAGCGCAATCCGGGGCACATTCGGCCAAAGCTCGGCCAAGACCGCCAGCCCTAAATAGTCGGGGCGAAAATCATGCCCCCATTGGGAGACGCAATGCGCCTCGTCAATGGCAAAAAGCGAGACGTGGCCTTGCTGCAGCAATTCCTTTGCCCCGCCAGTGATCAGCCGTTCCGGCGCCAGATAGAGCAGGTCCAATTCGCCTAAGAGGAATTCCCGCTCCACCTCCTGCTGCCGCTCCCAAGACTGAGACGAGTTGAGGAAAGCAGTCTTCAACCCGACCTGCGCCAGCGCGTCCACCTGGTCCTGCATCAAAGCGATCAGCGGCGAGACCACCACACCCGTCCCCTCGCGCAGCAACGCCGGAAGCTGATAGCAAAGCGACTTTCCCCCGCCAGTGGGCATCAACACCACCGCGTCAGACCCAGCGGCGACATGCGCCACCACCTCAGCTTGGAAGCCGCGAAACGAGCCGTAGCCAAAGACCTCCCGCAGCGCCACCAAGGCATCAGCGAACCGAGGCGGACGAGCGTTAACCACAGCAACCATGCCAATAGCGTAAACGCCGGCTACGACATTTCCCGCATCCCGGTTCGGCCCGTGGAGGTGGTGCCAGCCGCCAGCCAACTCAGCGCCAGCACCCGTGCGCAGCCTGTCCCGCCACCTTGGGGCAACCGGATCGGCTCAGAGGGTTTGGCCCCCGTCTATGACGATCTCGACTCCGGTGGCGAAAGCCGATTCATCTGAGGCCAGCCAGACTGCGGCGGCGGCCATCTCGTCTGGACGGCCAAGGCGGCCCATCGGCTGACGTGCGGTGAAGGCGCGGCGGGCGGCTTCAAAGTCGCCGGTGGCGGCCATCCGCGCTTCCAAGGAAGGCGACATTGTGGTGCCCGGACACAGCGCGTTGCAGCGCACGCCGCTGGCCACATAGTCTGCCGCCACAGCCTTGGTGAGTCCGATCACAGCCGCTTTAGACGCGCCATAGGCCGCCCGGTTGGGTACTCCGGCGATTGACGAAACCACCGACGAGACGTTGATGATCGACCCACAGCCACGTTCCAACATGGCCGGCAGAGCGGCCCTGATGGAATGGAACATGGCGGTGACGTTGACGTCGAAACTGGCCTCCCAATCGGCTGGCGAGATGTCGAGGACGCTGCCGTGGCAAACCCATCCGGCGCAATTGAAGAGGATGTCCAACGCCCCGACGTCCGCCACAGCCGCACTCAGCGCGGGATAGTCCGTCACGTCCAAACACAGCGGCGTGATGGCGGGGTCCAAAGCTGCGACTTCCCCCAAATGCCCGGCGTCGCGCCCGACCGCCCACACCTGGGCGCCCTGGCTGGCGAAAGCCAGCGCCGTGGCGCGGCCGATGCCTTGACTGGCTCCGGTCACGAACGCCCGTTTCCCGGCCAACCGCCCGCTGGCTAGCGCAGTCATCGGATTGCCTTCCGGGTAAGCTCGTCCAGCCGCACCACTTCCTCGCCTGCGCGGATGGAGCGGTAGGCGGCATCGACCACGCCGATGGCATATACGCAGTCGCGCGAATCGATCAGCGGATCGCGTCCGGCGACCAGCGAATCAACGAAATCCCCCACCTCGGTCAGCACCGACTCGAAATGCCATCCTCCGGGATGCCAGGCGTCCAGCGCCACGGGCACACCGGGCAAAGCCCGTCCGGCGAAGTCGTATTGCCCTTGGAACAGTTTCACCACCGGATCGGCGGCCTGGTCCATAAACAGGGCGCCCTCGGTCCCGTACAATTCCAGCCGTTCGGAATGCGGAGCCTCGGACACCGAGGTGAAAGCGCAGGAGAAATGGGCGCCGCTGCGCAAGATGCCTGATACCTCTGCAGTGTCTTCGATCTCGTTCGGCAGCGCAAAGAGCTTCTTTCCCGTCGCCCGCAGCGATTCAATCTCTCCCAAAAGCCAAGCTAAAAGGTAGAACGAGTGGGCACCGGTATCCAACACCAGCCCTCCGCCGAGATCGAAACGGGTGCGCCAATTGCCTGGCATGGAAAGGTGGGCCTTCTCATTCGACCGCAGAATCGTGCGGGCATGGATGACTTCGCCGATGAGCCCGTCCCGCAGCGCCTTTTCGATCGCTTGGTAAGCGGCGATGTAACGGGTGTTTTCTGCCACCATGAAATGGACTCCCGCCGCCAAGGCGTGCCGGTAAATCTCCAGCGAATCGGGATAGTTGGGAGCGATGGGCTTCTCCAACAGCACATGTTTCCCGGCGTCAAGCGCGGCGATGGCAATCTCCCGATGCAGGCTGTGCGGCAAAATCAAATCCGCCACGTCAACAGACTCGTCGGCCAGCACCTCGCGGTAGTCAGTGTAGGGACGCGCCCCGAACTCGTCCGCGAACGCCCGTGCCACCTCGGGGTCAGAGTCGCAGACGGCGACCAGCTCCACAACGTCGGACTTGGCCAGGTAAGCCGTGGCGTGGGTCCGGGCGATCAATCCCAGGCCGACGATGGCGACTCCCGGTTTTTTGTGTGTCATCAGTTCTCCTTGTCTCAACTGGGAAGGCCTTTGCCCTGCATCTTTTGGCGAAGCCGCCGGGCGAGGCCGCTCGCGCTACCCTTTGAGGGCTCCCGCTAGCGCGTCTGATCCGTAGCGGCGCTGCAAAATGTAGTAGGTCAGCATCACCGGCAGCGCCACCAGCAGCGCCGCCGCGCAGGTGACCTGGTAGGTGGCGGCGCCGTATTGGCGTCCGATGAAGTAATTCAGCGCGGCAGGCGCCATCTGCAG
>JAIRXX010000235.1 GCA_031268065.1 Propionibacteriaceae bacterium | reverse complement strand
CGCGAGGTGGACAACCACGTCCAATATTTTGCCGGACAGGGCGCTCAGGCGGCCTTGATCACTTGTTCCTCAATCGGGTCTGCCGCCGCCCACGCTCAGGCTGCGACTGGTGTCCCCGTTTTCCGCATCGACACGCCGATGGCCAAACAGGCGGTTGAGCTAGCAACGCGGGAAGGAGCCAGCGGCAGGGTGGGAGTGTTGGCCGCACTGGATTCCACCATCGGCCCCACCATGTCTCTGCTGGAGGAGACCGCCGCCAGCGCGTGCTCCAGCATCACATTCCAGGCCGAAGTTGTGGCCGGCGCCTGGGACGCGCGGGTGCGCGGTGACCAAGAACTCGCCGACCAGCTAATCACCGCCGAGATAGAGCGTATGGCCCAAGGCGTAGACGCCGTGGTGCTCGCCCAGGCTTCCATGACCTGCGCCGCCGCGTTGGCGAAGGCAACTGTGCCAGTGCTCACCTCCCCAAAGAGCGGGGTAGCCGCCTTCGCAGCGGCGGTTCTGAAGATTTGATCGAGTGGGCGTTCTGTCACCGTCGGTTCTGATCTCGGATACCTTGCCAACTGCGGTTCCTGAAGACTGAGGGCTGTCCGAAGCTGTGATAGTCGCCTGCCTCTGGGTGTCCACTCGGCTTCCTCCCTGTTTTGTATGGAAGTTGCTTGCCATACGAGGGGGAGCGTTTATGGGTGCGATGATTTTCAGTATCGCCAATAGTGGTCTGCTTCACATGCCGGTCCAGTTACGGTTGCGCCTGATGGAGGCTTTTGCTCCTTTGGCGTGTGAGATGGTTTCCATATGGGAGGGCGTAGAATCGGCGTGTCCCGGTCTGGCAGGAGGCGATGATGGCGAGATCAACGAAGGCAGGCATCGGCGTGGGGGTTCCTCATCCCCGAGCCACGATGAAAGAGGTCGCCAAAGCCGCTGGTGTCTCTTTGTCCACCGCATCCAGGGCGCTCACCGGGCGGGGCTATGTCTCCGCTGACGTGCGGGATCGGGTGAAGCAGGCTGCCGCCGAGTTAGAGTACGTTCCAGACGCGATGGCACGCAATCTGCGCCAGCAGGTCAGCCGGGTGATCGGTGTGATCGTCTCCGACCTGCGTGATCCCTTCTATGTGGATTTGGCGTCCGGGCTGTCGCAGCAATGCCGTCGGCGGGGTTACGCGATGATGCTCTCCGACAATGGCGGGGTGGAGAAACGCGAGTTGGAGGCGGCGGAGACATTCGTCTCGTCACGGGTGGCCGGGGTGATTCTGACTCCGATGTCGCGGGAGGTCAGCGAATACCTGCTCGGCTACGGGATACCGGTAGTGGAGGTTGACCGGCAATTCGCTGATGGCCTGTGCGATGCCGTAGTAGTGGATAACCGGGGGGCTGCGTTCAAGGTCACCCAAGCTTTGGCCGGTCTCGGGCATCGGCGTATCGCCTTGGTCATTGACGAAATCACTTGGACCACCGGGCGTGACCGGCTCTCCGGCTTCAAAGAAGCGATAGCCGAAGCCGGGCTGCCACCGGAGGCGGGGATAGTCGTCACCAGCAAGTTAGACGTGGCCCAAGCGCAGGCCGTGATCGCCAAGCTGCTCTCCCGCAAAGACAGCCCCACCGCCGTCTTTGCCGCCAATAACGTGCTGGCAGAGGCCACTTGGCGGGCTGCCGAGCAGTTGGGCAAAACGATCCCAGACCAGCTCTCGCTGGCATGTTTCGATGACGTGCGCTGGATGACGATGGTCTCCCCAGCCATCACCACCGTAGCCCAAGATGCCGTCGCAATGGGCGAGACAGCCGTAGATCAGCTAATGGAGCGCATCCGCAAGCCATCGCGTCCGGCCTGCACGATCATGATGGCCGCGACGATGGAGGAACGCGGCTCGACCGCCCGCCCGACGCGGTGAGGACTTGGGTTGGTTGATTGACCGCTAGAAACAGGCGTGAGGTGCCTGACGCGAAGATCTGAGAGGTGCGGGATTGTCTCAAGGATTGACGGGCCACTAGAGACTCAGCTATCGTCTTGTCATATGGCACGAAGAGCTTTCGACAGGTGAAATCGTGTGGGACGGGAGACGGCCAGATGGCAGATGATTTCGACAGCAGGCTCGCTGATTCTGGAGTGGTTGCGATCATGCGCGCTCACTGCTCCGGGCAATTGATCAGGGCCGCCGAAGCGCTGCTCGGCGGAGGGGTGTCGGTGATCGAGGTCGCGATGACCACCCCGGGGGCGTTGCGGGTCATCGAGGAGGCCACTAGCCGTTTCGCGACGGCGCTCACATTTGGTGCCGGGACCGTGATCGGTGCCCAGAGCGCGAATGCAGCGATTCAGGCCGGTGCCCAGTTCGTGGTCGCGCCGAATTTCGATTCGGAGACCGTTGATTTGTGTCGGCGCCAAGGAGTGCCTGTGATCCCAGGCGCATATACGCCGACTGAGATCGTTGAGGCCTGGCAGGCTGGCGCGGACCTTGTGAAAGTGTTTCCTGCATCTGTGGGGGGACCCAGTTTCATCGCAGCGTTGCGGGCTCCGTTGCCGCAGGTGCGGCTTTGTGCCGTCGGTGGCATCACGCTCGACAACGTGGGGGCTTTCATCAATGCGGGCGTGGAAGCGGTCGGAGTGGGCGGGGATTTGGTCAACAACCAGTTGCTCGACGCGGGCGATTTTGTCACGATCACGGCACGTGCGCAGCGGTTCTGCGAAGAGATTCGCCGCGCGCGAGAGCGGTAGAGGAAGGGCCAACGGGTGGGAGTACCATTTACTTTGTCGGCCTGCTGTCGGGGTGGGTCCGGGGTGTGGAAGGATCGGGATTCCTGATGGTAGCTCGCAACTCTGACAACGCAAACAGCAGGTACCGA
>JAIRXX010000222.1 GCA_031268065.1 Propionibacteriaceae bacterium | reverse complement strand
AACACCAAGGTGTGCCAGAGCGCCCCCCAGAAGAGCGGGTCGGTGAAGAGCCGCTGGTAATTCTCGAAGCCAACGTCTTGGTGGTAGCTGGACAGCCCGTCCCAACTCAGCGTTGAGATGTAGACGGAATAGCCGATGCAGTAATAAATAACTCCGACGCATAGGGCAAACGCCGGGAGTATCCAAAGATAACCGTGCGGGGCTAGGTGCCCCCGCGAAACACTCCGGCTTCGCGGGGACTCCGAGCGCCGATCCCTGCCGCCGCGAGCGGCGGTATCCGCCACCCCCCCACCCCCATTGGCCAAACGACTCGGATGATGCCCAACGCTCATCATTCAGTCTCTTATCGGTTGTGATTGCTTGTTTGGATGGATTCTAGGACTCTGCGGCACCAGGCAGCGGCTTGGCCATCTGCTGGGCTTTGGCGGCCAATTCGGCGGCGGGGTTCTGCGTCGTCAAAGCGCCCTGGACCAACTGCAGAATGGCTTCGGCGGTCTCCGGGCCGATCCAGCGGTTCCGGGTCTCCGTGGTGGTGAGCGAGTCGGAAATGATCTGCTTGATATTGGCTTCCTGCTGCTCCGGGTTCGACAGGTTCAGATTCGGCCAATCCGGCTCAACGCCCTTCAGGGTGGGAACGCCTTCGAGCACGGAGCAGCCAAACCGCTGGCCCTCTTCGGTCATCGTCAAGAACTTGACGAATTCCTCGGCTTCGGCCTTGTGCTGCGAGCGCTTGGAGATGGCGACTCCCCAGTCCACTTCGCCCAACGGCTGTGGCATATTGCCCTTGCCGGACAGATCGGGCGCTGGCATCGTCAACTGGGTGAACATCACCGGATCGGTCACGCCAGCGGCTTTCTGCGCTTCAGCGGCGACGTCTTTGGGATCGTACTGGGCATACCAGGAACCCATCTGGATCATCGCGGCTTTCTGCGACTGGAAGATGTTGTTGGCCTCGGGATACTGCTGGATCGCTATGGCGTCCTCGGCGATGATTCCATCAGCCTGCATCTTGCGCATGATGTCCACCGACTCGGTTATCACCGGGGATTCCCAAGAGACTTTGCCTTTGATGGCGTCTTCCCAGTAGCCCGGCTGGATCGAATTGGCGATGGTGCGCATCAACTCGCCGCCAAAGGGCAGGTCGCCGCCGAAACCGCCGACGAAGCATTGCACTCCAGCGGCTTTGAAGGTGTCGCAGACTTTCTTCATTTCGTCGTAGTTGGTCGGCGGGGTGAGCTGGTGCTGGTCGAACAGGTCTTTGTTGTACCAGAAGTACTGCGCCGTCACGCCGACGAACGGGCTGGCGAGCAATTTCCCGTTGGAAGACAGCTGCTCTATATAGCCGCCGCCGAATTTATCCGCGAAATCGTCGCCCAGCGTGGCTTTTGCCAGCGGAGTGAGGTCTTCAACGGCGTCCTCGAATAAGAACGCGCCGGCGATGGCGCCGCCAGCCGCCAGCGGGAAGACGTCAGGACCGCTGTCTGACTGCAGGCCCGGACGCAACGTGGCCGGATAGTCGGTTATCTCCACGACGCGGAAGTTGATCTTGATATTGGGATGAGCGTCCTCGAATGCTTCTTTGTACTTGTCGGCAGTGGTCGACTTCGGCGCAAAACCCCAGTAGTTGATAGTGACTTGCTCGTCGCCGCCACCGCCTTCGCTGGAGGTCGGTGCTGGCCCGCCACAAGCTGTCAAGCTGAGTGCCAGGCCAAGAGCGCAGGCAGAGACAAGCCAGCGTCCACTTTTCTGCAATCTCACCTTCATGACTCCTTCGTTTCGAGGCTGGCGGGTTTTGCCCGGCGCAGCCTTATTGAGTTAGTCGAGATGCCTGGGGCTGGCTACGGCGCTCAGCGGCTTTGATGGCGTCTCTAGGCCGAACGGAATCTGACCAGCGGCTCCCATCATGGTGTCCCAGGCGATTCCGGTCGCTTGGAGCACAGCCTACAACGTTCCGCCGCAGCGTAGGTTTCGGAATGATAACGAAAATTATCGAAACGGTGAATCACGGGTATCTGCCCTAGTCAAAGCGAAGATACTATGATCGTATTTTCATTCAAAATGCGAGAAGTTTTCGCAATTCGATGTGCGGGCATCCCAAGACCGGCTCGCAAGTTTGCGAACATCTACACTGCTTCAATCCTGATTCAGAATCCCTGCCCGCTGAAACCTCCCCGCGCGTTAAACCACCTTGCCCACCAGCTGTGCCAGCCGAACGTTGCCCCGGATCGGGCAATTGTCCACTTTCTCGAATTTGAAACCGGGCAGTTCCCGCTGCTTCAACGCGATCAGCGGCTCAGTCGCCAAACCGCCGCTGATCTTGATTGCCGAGTCCAACCGCAGCAAGCGGGCGGCCTGGTTGATCGTCCGGGCCAAAACTTTGACCATCGAGACGAGCATGGCGCCAAAGAGCTGCTCGCGGGTGGCGGCCAAGGTCAGGCCGGTCCAAGCGCCGGTTCGCGGCAGCAACGACTGCCTGTCGCCAGTGAGATAGGGGGCAAAATCCACCATCGGCCCGGTTCGGCACGCTTCCAGCGCCGCTGGCAGGAATTGGCCGTAGAACTCGTCCTTGTCCAAGTCGCGGGCGAATTGGCTGTGAAACCAGTCGATGGCGAAACCGCCAGCCGTGGTGGCGTAAATCTGCCAAATTCCAGGAAATGCGCTATTGCGCAGATAGTAGTCGGGAGAGGTCTGGGCCACATCGGTCAGGATCGAGACCATGTCCGAAGACCCAGCCGTGTTCATGACTCCCCCCGCCGCGATATTACCCGCCCCCACTTGGGCGGCGGCCATGTCATTGGTGCCGACGCTGACTGCGATCCCAGCCCGCACACCCAACAGTTCCGCCATCGCTGGCAGCAGCGTCCCATGCCCGCCGCCGGGGTTGAAGATCTCACCGAACCAGCTGGGATTCAGCCCCAACGCCTCGATTAGCGGCCTCGACCAGCCCTGCTGGGTGGTGGTCTGGTAGACCCCCAGCATCGATGCGTTAACCAGGTCGGTGGCTGGCAAGCCGGTCAGGATGCGGTGCAGGAAACCGGCCAGATGGGTGACCGAAGCGGTCTTCGCCAGCACTTCCGGGGCGTTGCGCCGCATCCACAGCACCGACATCAACCCGCTGCCGCCGATGAAGGGATACAACCCGGTTATCGCCAAGAAAGCGTCGTTCCCGATGGCCTGGCTGACGTACGCGCTCTGCTCGCGCGAACGGCGGTCCATGTGCGTGATGATATTCGGATAGGCCAGTTCCCCGGCCGCGTCGAGGAAGACCGGGGACGGTGAGAAGGCGTCGTAGCAGACGCATTCGACCTGGGCTAGCAGCCGTTCGTCCAGGCCGCTGGCGGCGGCGCCCATGCCGCGCAGCAGCGAGTCCGGGTCAATCTCAACTTTGGAGCCGGGCAGCAGCAGGTAGGGGTACTCCGCCTGCGCGGTGGCCAATTCGTTCAAGTCGGCGTCGAGCACCGAAGCTTTGGTTGCAGAGGTGCCGACGTCGAGGGAGAGATAGAGCACTCAGACCGCCTCCCGCAGTATCGCGGCCATCCCAGCCTGTTCCCCCGCTGCCACCGGCAGCACCGGAGGCCGGGGAATCCCAGCGGAGAAACCGAGGATATTCATGCAGGCTTTGACCCCCGCCACCGAAAAACGCCCGGCTGTCGCCTGGGCCAACGCCCGCAACCGCTCCAGCTTCGACCAGGCCAACTCAGCCTGGCCGCCGCCGTGCAACGCCACCACTTCGGCGCACAACGACGGCAGATAGTTGGCAGCCGAGACGACGCCGCCAACGCCGCCGCCCTCCAGGCATTGGCGCAGATTGCCGACCGATCCGGCCATCACGGCGAAGTCCGACCGACCAGACGCCGCTGCCAGATATTCCGCCATCATGTTCTTGGAAGTGTCTTTGATCCCGGCGATATTGGGATGGTCGGCCAATTCGGCCACCAGCGCCGCTGGAGGGGTGACTTGGTTGGCGAAACCCGGCGCCACATAGAGCAGCACCGGAATCGGGCTGGCATCGGCGATGGCGGTGTAATGGGCGCCCAGCGCGGCTGGAGTCATCGCGGCGGCGAAATAGCAGGGGGTGAGGACCGACACATAGTCGATGCCGGTGCCCAGCGCGGCGACTTTCTCCAAGAATGCCAGCGTGTGATAGGTGGATTCGCGGCCTATGCCGAGAATCAGCGACTTCTCACCCTTGCCCGCGATGGCGGCCCGCGCCACCTGAAGGGATTCCGCGTCAGACAGCGAGCGGAATTCTCCGTTGGAGCCGAGGAACATGTAGCCCGCCACGCCACTGCGTCCCCAGGCGGCGAGATTTGCCGCGAGCTTGTCCAGCGCCAAACTGCCGTCGCCAGCAAATGGGGTGACCGCCGGAATGACAATCCCAGCTAATGCCGCCATTTTTCCTCCTTGCCTTGCGTTGCCATCACTTTGGGCCGCTAAAGCCCGTCCGGGAAAGGGGTGGCCAGTTTGCCGCGCACTCCGGGGCGGACGCGGTGCAGCCTGCCAGCGTCGGGCTGTTCGACCAGTTCGTCTGCCGTCAAGTCCACTGCGGACGTGGTGATGTAGAGGTCTTCCAGGCCGGACCCGCCGAAGGCGCAGGCGGTGACTTTCCGCGCTCCGGGAACCTGGACGATCATGTCCAGCTTTCCCTCCGGGGTGTAGCGGCGAACCTGTCCCCCGCCAAAGACAGCCACCCAAATCCCGCCTTCGCCATCGATGGTCATCCCGTCGGGAATGCCCAAATCGGCGTCGATCTCCGCAAAGGGACGCCGATTGCGGAAATCGCCGCTGCCCAGGTCGTAGTCGAAACATTCCACCAAGCCGGTGGGGCTGTCGATGAAGAACATCTTGCCGTCTTGGCTCCAATCGATGCCGTTGGAGATGGTCAATCCCTCCAACACCGGCACGCAGACGTCGCCCTCCAGCCGGTAGAGCACCGCCGCTCCAGCGGCGAAGTCGTAGGCCATCGTCCCGATGTAGTAGCGGCCAGCGGGATCGACATTCCCATCGTTGGTGCGGATGCCCGGAAAATCTGCCAAGGGTGCGTCGATCATCCGCAAGTCGTCGTCCAAATCACCCAGCGCCACCCCTTCGCGCACCGCCACCAATAGCCGTCCGGAGGTGGTGTGGTGGACGTCGCAGGCGTCTTTGCCGATATCTACGACTTGCTCCAAGCCCAGCAATGGCCAGTAGCGGCACACCCGGTGGCCATTGATATCCACATAGTTGAGTACACCCTGGGCGGGATCCCAGACCGGCCCCTCTTGGTGGATCATTCTGCCCAAGAGCGGGGTTGCGGCAAGCACTGTTGTCATCTGGCCTCCTGGTCATCGCTTGGCGGGTGTACCCAATTGCGCAACTTGGCCCCGCTCAACGCCCGGTCGGCCTCCTCGGCGGCCATTCGCTGCAGGTTGAGCGAGGCGTCGGCGCTGACGAAGGCGACGTGCGGGGTGAGGATGACTTGGCTCAGCCGACGCAGCGGTGAATCGCCGTCCAACGGTTCGGACTCGAAAACGTCCAGCCCCGCTGCGGCCAACGCGCCGGACTCGATAGCCGCAGCCAGCGCCTCGGCGTCCACCAGGCCGCCTCGGGAGGTATTCACCAGCACAGCGTCTGAACGCATCAGCCCCAGCGTCCGGGCGTTGATCAGGTGGTGGGTGGAGGCGTTGAGCGGCAAATGCAGCGAGACGGCGTGTGCGGTACCCAACAACTGCTCCAACCCCACAGCGGTGATTCCAGCCGCCTCCAAAACCGCTGGGGCGACGAATGGGTCATGGGCGATGATCTTGAACCCGAAGGGGGCAAGCCGCTCGGCCAGCGCCATCCCGATTCTGCCGGTGCCGACCAAGCCTAGTGTTGTCGAGGCGAAGGCCCGCAAAGCCCCGAAAGCACGGGTTGCGCACCATCCGTCGGTTTTCACCGCCAGCGAATAGTGCGGCAGGCGGCGAAGCAGCGCGAAGAGCAGCGCGGCGGCGTGCTCCGCGACGGTGGCTGTGCCGTAGTCGGGCACATTGCACACCCGGACGCCCAATTCGCTGGCCGCCGCGATATCAACGTTGTCGTAGCCCACGCCGTAGCGGATCACCGTCGCGTCCGGAGCCAGCCCGGCGAGCACGTTTCGGGTGATCGGGGCGAAATTATTGAGCACCACCTGAGCATGCTTGGTGGCCCGGAGCGTATCGTCTTCGGATGAGCAGTCGTAGGCGGCGAAACTGGCTTGCCGCGCGGCGGCAACCTCCGCTTCGAGGTCAGTCTGCTCAAAGGGGCTGTCGGTGACAACGACACGGCTCACGGCAACACCGAGACGGTAGAATGCGTGCGGTACCGTTCTACTATGACTAAGTGCATGGCCGCCTCCTCGTTGAGAGCTATGGCAAAATGCCGAGTTGATACTATCATATGACAATACGCTGATTACGCCCAGCCTTTTAGATTCCGAGGGGGAGCCGAGCGATGCGAAACCTAGCCGCAAAGCCGCGACGGCTGCCAGAACTGATCGCAGACCAGATCGAATCGATGATTTTCACCGGAGGGCTCACCCCCGGCGACCAGCTCCCCACCGAGGCCCAGCTAGTCGAGGAATTTGATGTCTCCCGCACTGTGGTGAGAGAGGCGGCGCGGATCGTGGAGCAGCGCGGACTGGTCCAAATCCGCTCCGGCTCCGGCATGGTGGTCGCTGAGGTCGATTCCGCTCCGGTGGCCCGCCATTACGCGCTGCTGATGCGGGTGAACCCGAGCACCTGGGACAATCTGATGGAAGTGCGGCTGCTCTTCGAGACCCAGATCACCGGTCTGGCCGCGCTGCACCGCGCGGATGCCTGCGTGGAGGAATTGGACCACAGTTTGGAGGCGGTTCGCCAGCACAGCGGGGATTACGAGTTGTGCCTGCGCGAGGACGCCCGTTTCCACTCTTTGGTGACCGGAGCCTGCGGAAATCCGATCATGGCGACGCTGGTGGACCCGATCAACGACTCGTTGGGACAGTTGTACCGCGCCCCGATGCAATATCTTTCCAGCCTGCCGAGCACCATCCGCGAGCACCAGGCCATCGCTGACGCCATCCGGGACAAGGACGCCCAAGGCGCACGGGAGGCATCGCAGGCGCATATTGAGCGGATCAGAAGCCACTTTGCCGAATTGGTCCAGGGCTGAATCAGCCCAGGCGCAGTCTGCCTATCCCCAGCCCGAATAGACGGCCTCTGCTTTGGCCAGAGCCTCCGCGCGGCTGGAGAATGGGGAGATCATCACTTTCGCCGTCTGCGGAAGCCTGCGCCGAACCAATTCAATCGCCTGCCGATATTGCGCCAGCGTGAAGACGTCGGTCAGCAGTTCGCTGGGACGCACCGCGCCGCTGGCGATCAAATCGATGACTTCCGGCCAGATGTTGGGGCTGCCCAGCGAGCCGCGCAATTCCCAATCATTGGTGACCAGATCGTCTACCGGCAACTGGATCGTCGGCTTTCCGGTGAAACTCACCGAAGAGATTCTCCCGCGCGGGGCGAGATGGCTGAATGCCTCAGCGAATCCGCTCTCGCTGCTCGCGGTGTCGAAAATGTAATCAAATTTCTCTCCCGGCGCCACCTCTCTAGCCCCGAGCCGGTCCAACCTGGCCTGACTGTGGGGACGCCGCGCCCAATAGACCACTTCAGCGGCGAAAGCCGTCTTGGCGATGGCGGCGGCCAGATAGCCCAGCGTCCCGCCGCCGTTGATTAATATTTTCCCGCCGCTGGGCAATTCCAAACGCTGAATGCCCTTGTAGGCGACCGCCGCCGGTTCAGTCAAGGCGATGTCTTCCAATCCGACGCCTGCGGGCACCAAGTGGGCTGACCGGGCCGGGAAAGCGAAGAATTCGCTCAAAGCCCCGCCCTGCCCGAAAAGCCCGGTCTCGCAGCGATTGGGGCATTGGTGGTAGTTGCCCGCATCGCACACCGGGCAATTCCAACAGCCGATGCTGCATTCCCCCACCACCAAGTCACCAACGGCGAAACGATCCGCCGCTTCGCCGGGATCGACCACCACGCCGACCCATTCATGCCCCGGGGTAAACGGCCAGGTCGCCATCCCATTGCGCAGATAGACCATAGTGGCGTCCAGCAATTCCATATCGGTCGCGCAGATGCCGACCCGCAGGGAAGCGATCACCACCTGCCCCGGCCCAGCCACCGGCTCCGCAACCTCAGCGAAAACGTACTCCCCTGGCCCAGTAATGCTTATCCGCCGCATCCCGTCTCCTTCGACAGCCAACACACCAGAAATATGTCATATCATCGTACATTAGCCCCGCGTCGTTCCGCACGCCACCCTGTCGTCAACAGTGCGCCACTCTAGCGTCAACCTGTCGCGTTGGCGAGGCTGAACGCCGACAAGCAGTTATTGATTGCTGTTGAAAACTCGCTGCCCATAGTGCCCGGAGGCTGGAATCCATGCGATCATAGCGTTATGGGAGAAGCAGCTAGCTTGCTCGAACGGCCAATGTACTCTTTCACCCAAGTGGATAGCATTCTTGGCTTGAGAGCCACCGCCTCCAGGTGGATAAACGGGTACACCCGCAAGGGTAAGTCCTATCCACCCGTGGTGAGGGAGGAAAGGACGAGTAGCCAGATCGCCACCTGGGGCGAATTCGTAGAGTGCCGCTTTCTGTCCGAATATCGACACGCAGGCGTACCTCTAGTTAACCTGAGACCGGTAGTGGGCATTCTGCGCGAAGAGCTTCAGACTCCCTACCCCCTTGCTTCGTCTGCTGTGTGGCTGCGGCAGGACGGCAAAGAGCTAGTCGCCCGGGTTCAAACCCAGCTCGGAGACAAGCTGGAGGAAGAACTCAGAGTGGTAAGAACAGGCGACATCATGCTTCCCGGATCGTTAGCATGGACCGATCCCTCCCAGCGTTTCCATGACGCGATACTTTGGGAAGGCGAGCAGATCG
>JAIRXX010000197.1 GCA_031268065.1 Propionibacteriaceae bacterium | reverse complement strand
GCGGCGCGGCGCGGCGCGGACTTGGCAGAGTTCTGCGCCCAACTCGCTGCCAATGCTGAAGCCGTCTTTGGGGAGTGGTGATGCTGCTCGACCCGCGCACTATTCGCGAAATCGCCGCTGAAATCGGCTTGCGCCCGACCAAGGCTCGCGGGCAGAACTTCGTCCACGACGCGAACACTGTGCGCCGCATCGTGGCGGCTGCCGGAGTCGGGGATGGTGACCGCGTGCTCGAAGTGGGGCCGGGCCTGGGATCGCTGACGCTGGGGCTGCTGGAGGCGGGAGCACGGGTGACCGCAGTCGAGATAGAGCCGGTGTTGGCCAGTCGGCTTCCGCAGACGGTGGCCGCGCTGGCGCCCGAGGCAGCTGAGCGGCTGCGGGTCGTAACGGCGGACGCGCTGCGGGTGGCATTTGGCGTCGCCGATGGCGTGCGGGATCAGCCCAACGCAATGGTGGCGAATCTGCCCTACAACGTGAGTGTGCCGGTGTTGCTGCGGCTTTTGGCCGATGTTCCCACGATTGAGCGCGGGTTGGTAATGGTGCAAGCCGAGGTGGCTGATCGGCTGGTGGCCGCGCCCGGTTCCAAGGTTTACGGGTCGCCGTCGGTGAAAATGGCCTGGTACGCCGTCGCGGAGCGGATCGGCAGCGTGCCGCCGAGCGTATTCTGGCCGGTGCCCAAGGTGGATTCCGGGCTGGTGCGGTTCAGCCGCGCCACGCCTGTTGGGCTGGCTGCTGCGGAAGTGTCGGACGGCGGCGATGCGCTGCGTAAGGCTGTCTTCAAAGTGGTTGACGCGGCGTTCGCCCAGCGGCGCAAGATGTTGCGCTCTGCCCTGGCCGGACTTTTCGGATCGCCAACAGCTGCCGCGCAGGCTTTGGCAGGGGTTGGCGTCGATCCGCAGGCTCGCGGTGAAGTGCTTGGCGTAGCGGATTTCGTAAAAGTGGCGAAGGCTCTTCCCCTGCCGGGTCCGGGTCCGGGTCCTGAATCCAGCGGGATCGGGCTGCCATGAGATCGCCAGCTGATTGCGGCAGCGTCATGGTGCGAGTCCCCGGCAAGATCAACCTCGCCCTGTGCTCCGGTCCGCGCCGACCGGACGGATACCACGACCTGGTTACCGTGTTCCAAGCGGTGTCGGTCTATGACGACGTGACAGCGGAGCATGCTCCGCCCGGCGAGATCAGTATTGAGGTGACTGGGCAAAGAGCATCAGCAGTGCCTATCGGACCCGACAATCTGGCGTGGCGGGCCGCCGCTCGGCTGGCTGCCTGGGCGGGGCTGGAGCACCGGGTAGGCGTGAGGCTGCTGATCGAGAAGGATATTCCGGTCACTGGGGGGATGGCCGGCGGTTCGGCTGACGCCGCTGGCGCTCTTTTGGCCTGCGCAACGCTTTGGGGTGTGGAGATAGATCAGCCTGCGCTGGCTGGCCTGGGTGCCGAATTAGGCGCCGACGTTCCGTTCTGCCTGCTGGGTGGGACTGCGCTGGGTGTGAATCGGGGCGACCTGCTGACCCCGGTGTTGAGCCGGGGCAGCTACCATTGGTTGCTCGCCCTGGACGAGCGGGGGCTATCGACGCCGACTGTTTTCGCCAAATTCGACCAGCTGACTCCCCCTGGAACCCAGCTAATGCGAGCCGAAGAGGGCGTTTGCGATTCATTGGCCAAGGGCGACGCGGAGTTGTTGGGCAAGGCCTTGGTCAACGACCTGCAGCCTGCCGCGTTCAACCTGCGTCCAGATTTGGCCGAGTTGCACCGCTGTGGGCTGGAACTCGGTGCCCTGGGCGCAGTGGTCTCCGGCTCGGGACCGACCGTCGCCTTCCTGTGCCTCGATGAGTCCGCCGCCATTGAATTGTCAGTAAAGCTGAGCAGCGAAGGCCGAGGCGGCAACCTCCGCCGTGTCCACGGCCCGGTGCCCGGTGCCCGCATCCTTGGGTGACGGGACGCTGCTGCTCACCCGCGCCGTGCGGTGGCCGTCTTCCACCAGCCCCAGTCTGCTTCGGCACCGGATTGCCGCCCATAGTCCAGAGTGGGGCCCGGCGGGGCTGACCCCACTGTCTCGGCGTTCATGGGGCCGCCCTCCTAAGTACGTTATCGGGCACTTCCGAGTGCGGGACCAGCATCGCATAGCGCTCTGTTTCGACCCAGTATGAACCGCACACAGAACAGCGATACCAAGTTTCATGCCCGGGGGCGTCGACAAAGATTTCTCGGCGCGTTAAAGTGCCATTCCAGCCAGCTGTGCAGACAGGGCACAAATTTTGGGTAGTTTCACACATCAGAATCTCCGCATATGACGCTCTTGGGATGACAGACCCCGAGTCATCGTGCCTCATTGATTTGTGGCGTACACCGTTTTCCACCAGTCCCAGTCTATCTGAGCGTCGATTGTCTCATTCATCCGGTCGATGATTGGCTGAGGGAGGTTAATGTCATGCTCAGCGACATAGTGAGGGAGGTCGCTCCTCCATGCGAAGACACCGTCTGTGCGTATGTGGGATCGTTCGACCAGTTGTCCGCACAACTGACAGGTGCCGGTGCCGTCGGATGTGACTTCTGTCACGAAACAGGTTTGCAGGTACTCGGTCAGGCATTCCTTGTCCAGTTCGTCCCATCCTGGGTTCTGGCAGCGTGGCGATGGGAAGCCTGGGTGCTCGCTATCTGCCCATTGCCCGATCTCATGTAGAACCCTCGGATGGGTGGGGTCGGACCTCAGCATGTCGTCACGCCGAGCTACGGTGTACGCGGTCTTCCACCAGGTGGGGTCGCGCACAGCATCGACTGTTGCGTGAATATGGTTAGTGAATTCTTGTGGTAGGCGCACGCTGTGCTCTGTGATGTAGTGCGCGAGATCGGAATTCCAGGCGTATGCGCCGTCGGTCAGGCTGGCGCCTCGATTAAGAAGTGTCCCGCAGATCGTGCATGGCACGGGCGGAATCGCGCCGACTCCTGTCATGTAGGCATAAGTTAGGTAGTCGCCGACGAGCTTTCGCTCTGACGTGTCCCAGCCCGGATCGACATGATCAGCGGGTTGTGGCCACTCGGTACCCGACGAGTCCGACCACAGCCCGATCAACCGAAGGATCATCGCGGAAACACCTCGATTACATGGTCTGTGATACTTTCTATACCCTTGTTCTCAAGAACGCGAGCAGGGACAACTTTACCACGGCTATTCACTATCACAGGAATATCGTAGCCTTTGACTTTCACTCCCAAACTGTCGCTCAACTCTTGGAGAAAACTGCCGCTGCCACAGTCGCAAGCGACAATGTGAACGCTTTGGTGATTCCAAGCAGGATTTTTTCGTATATCGGTTGCTAATTCGCTAGCGCTTAATTCACGGCCTCCTCGCCCGATCACTGATGTTGGTGTGCCGTGAGCAACAACATCAAATGAGTCAGTAGGTGCGCGTCCCCATCGGTAACCACCATTCAGACGCTGTGCCATTTTGTCAATAAAAGCATCTCCTTGGTCTGGAATGTGTTGGCCGGTGAGTGATTCTGTTTTAAGCGCAGGTATTGGCTTAGCTGCAACTGGTGTGGTAGAAACCTGGCCCAATGACCGTGGCTTTCCGTCTGCGAGTTTTCGTGATGCTGTGGTGAGGAGGTTGGCGAGTTCGTCTGAGTGTTTGGCGAGGGCAGTTGTGGAGTCGATGAGCCTGGTTATGGATTTGGTTACGCGCCCGGCGATGGAGGCACCTCTGGTGGCGGCTTGTTCTATGACGAGGGGGGTTGCCAAGCCGGCGGTGAATATGAGTTCGAGGATGTAGGAGCAGATAGCTCCGGCTACTTGGGCGATGGCGTCGCGGACTATGTCGTGGACGATTTGAACAAGAGTGGTGGCAAGGCCCATAGCTACCGACATGGCGTTGGACCATGTTCCGGTGGCGACGATCAGTGCGGCGAGGTCTTGCTGCCAGGCGGTGTAGGCGTCGATGGTGTCGCCTGTCATGTCGGCCAGGTCGGTTTGGACCAGTTGGGCCAAGTCATCGGCCAGACCAGTCAGCCAATCGCTGATCGCCGTCCAGGTTTGAGAGAACTCGGCGACTTGACCAGGGTCGCCGGTCAACTCGTTCAGCCATCCCTTCAATGGTTGGATGTGTTCCAGCAACCAGCCGAAACCCATCGCAAATAGGGTGCCGATCGGGTCGGTGGCCATCGCGAAGGTGTCCAGCGCCGTGGAAAATGTAGCCATCCCCCCGGCGATCCAATCCCCGCTCACTAAGGCATCGGCCAGCAGTTGGCCATCCTCCAGCAGCAAGGTACCCGACAGCGGCGTGGAGGTGTCTACCGAGCCGTGGACAAATGGATTGCCGCTCACCATAGGCTCCCGGTTTCGCGCTCGATTAACTCGACCGCGTCAGACTCGTTGCGGGCGAACATTTCGGCTGCTGATTGGAAGGCGTCTCCACCTGCCTCGACAGTCTCAGCTAGTTGGGTGAGGAGGCTTATCGCCGGAAAAGATAACAGCTGCAACGGTGGGACCAAGAACGAGCACATTACGCCAAATGCGCCGCCGCCCAAATCCATCCCGGCTGCTGCATGTCTGGCCTGATCGGCCATGTCCGCCGCCTGGCGCACCCTGTCGGCGTGAACACTCATCCGGGCCGGGTCGACTATGAATTGGCTGCTCACCGCGAACTCCCCGGGCGTAATATCCACGGCTGAGCTATTGTGGCCGACGGGCTAGGCCGGGCTTCTGGCTCCGGATCGGATTCTGGAACGATTCGTGACTCGGCTTCCACGCGGATTCTCTCCACAAATTCCGAATCAGCGCCAAACTCCCGCTCCGCGATATCGGCAACTTTTCCGGCTGCTTGCTTGTGCGCATCGCGTACGACCGCCATCACCAGTTGTGCCAGACCTTTCCCGCCCAGGGCGTCGTCCAGGTCCAAAGACAACAGCCGCCCAGTGGAATCGACTTCCGCGCGCACGCCGTCATCCTCGACCGTGCCCCGGACCTGCTCAACCTCGGCTCGGACTCTGGAAGCCGACAATGCCCGCTCTCGCGCCTGCTCCAAATCAGCCGCTACGTCGGCTTTCAAACGTTCAGCCAACGAATCCCAATCCGTCATGGGAACAACATTAGCCAACAATCAGGGCAAGTAAAGAACGGCGACCGTTTCGGTTATGCCGGTTCTTCCAATGTGTGTAGGCGTGGAGCGGCTTTCAGCCCGCGCATTCCATACCAGGTGAGGTTTACCAAATGCGAGGCGACTAGGGGTTTCGGCAAAGGATGGATGTCGCGGTTGTCGACCCACCATTGACCTGCCAGCGCCACTAAGCCCACCAGCATTTGCGCATAAAGCGGGGCGGTGCGCGGGTCGTGATTGCGCTTGGTGAATTCACCCGCTAACTGGTCCTCCACCTTTGAAGCGATATCAGAGAGGATCGTGGCGAAAGACGCGCCATGCGCGGTTGGGGACGAGTCGCGTGAGATGATGCGGAACGAGTCGGGGTGGTCCTCAATGAAGTCGAGCAGTGCGAGTGTGCCGCGTTCGATGAGTGCGCGGGGGCTGGTGGTGTCGGATAGCGAGTCGCTGATCGCTTCCTGCAACGCGGTCACAGCGCGGTCTACAACCACGTCATAGAGACCTTCTTTGCCGTTGAAGTGTTCGTAGATCACCGGTTTGCTCACTTCGGCTTGGGCGGCGATCTCTTCCACCGAAGTGCCTTCCAGCCCCTTCTCTGCGAAGAGTCCGCGGGCGACGACGATGA
>JAIRXX010000312.1 GCA_031268065.1 Propionibacteriaceae bacterium | reverse complement strand
TCAAGGTCACGTTGGCCGCCTTGACCATCGCGTCGGCGGCCTCGATAGAGCCGACCAAACCCTTGGTCTCAATCATCCCCAGGGCAATTTCTTTCATCGTTAATCCTTTCCTATGGCCTTGCCAGCTTTGGCATACGCCCGCTTGAAGGCCGCCAACAGTGCTTCCTTGTTGGCAAACTTGATTTCTTGGTTGGTCAGATCGACCGTTGGCAGCTTGCGCAGCATTGTGCGCAGATCGGTCACCCGAAGTTTGGCGAGTTCGGCGATGCCGGGCAGCGACACCGCCTGGGCCTGGGCCTTTGCCTGTTCGGGCACCCGTCTCGGCGCCTGGTCCGCATCCGTTTTGGCAACGTTGGGGATGGCCGGGGCTTTGAATCCAACGCTGTCCGAACCGGGCCGTTTCGCCGCCGGGATACCCGGCGCCGGATCAGCGCCCAGCGGGGCCAATATTTCACCCAGCTCGTCAATGGGCCGGGGGATGACATGCACGCTGAGCAAGTCGCCCACCCGTGCGGCGGCGGCGGCCCCGGCGTCTGTCGCCGCTTTCACCGCGCCGACCTCGCCGGTCACTATGACGGTCACCAGCCCGCCGCCGACCTGCTCCTTGCTGAGCAGGCTGACGTTGGCGGCCTTGACCATCGCGTCGGCGGCCTCGATGGAGGCAACCAGGCCCTTAGTCTCAATCATTCCGATGGCTTGCATGGTCCCCTTTCGGATCGCGGTTGGCCGGTCAGTACTCGGTTGGGTGCGCGGCGACGAAATTCACCGCGTCAGCGAAGGCATTGCAAGCCGCCTTGCAGGCACTCTGCTCTCCGTAGAGCAGCGCACCGCCGAAGTTGGTCTCGCTGGGTGGGCCGTAGAAGACGCCAACTTCCACCTCGGCGGCCTTCAACGCCGCATCCAAGCCGTAGATCGCTTCCTCGGGAGGGGCGATCAGATAGGCGATCGGGGTGCCCTCGGGCTGGCCGATAGCCTCGGAGAGGTACGAGCCGGTGCGGGAGATGGTGTAGGCGTAGTAGCAGATGGAGTCATCGTCGTTCGCGGAGAGGAACCAGGCCTCGTTCTCGATCATCTCGACAATCGAGTTCAGCCCGGCGCGCACCTCAGCCGGGTTGGGGCCGGAGATGACGCCGATCAACTCGCCAGCCAACTTGGTGTTGGCATTGGCCGCACCGGCGTACATCGACTTCGCATAGACGACTCTGACGTCGGCCTTCTTGGTGGCCTCGTCGAGCGCGGTGTAGCCCACGTCGTCGCTGTCACAGGTGAACAGGCCGAGCGAGTGATGGCCTTCGGGAATCTCAAATTCCTTGGCCAACCCCGGATCGACGTTCGGGATGATTTTCATGCTCAAGACGGCTGCCTTGAGCGGATCGCCAATCATTTTCGACAACCTCCTATGTGTTCAGGCTCCTTCGCCGCCTCGTTGCGGCCGGAGCGTGCTCAGAAATGCGTGTAAGGAACTACTCTAAGCTCTGGCACCGTGCTCCGCCAATAGTGACTTTGGCGGAGCACGGCTGCTCAGGCTTGGGTCTGCCGCTCGGTTCGCGGTCGGCAGGCAGTCAGGTCAGGACAGTTCCGCCTCTTCTCTGGCCAGCAACTCGAATTCCTCTTCGGGCGCGTTGCCGATGACATGCTCCTTCGAGTAAAGCAGGAAGTAGAGCATGAAGCCGACGAAGATGATCGCGGTGAAGAGCGCGGCCCACGGGTCGTAGAAGAACACCGAAACCACGGCCACCACGCCCAGCACCGTGGCGATGCCAGTGGTGATAGCCCCACCCGGAGTCAGATAGGAACGGTCCAGATCGGGGGCGTTGCGGCGCAGCAGAACGTGCGAAAGGCTCATCATCACGTAGGAGATGGTCGCGCCGAAAACGGCAATGTCCATCATCCTGCCGCCGTCCTGTTGCCAGGCGCCGAGAATGAAGCCGATGCCACCGGGAACCAGCAGGCACCAAGTCGGCACCTTGCGGCTGGAGGTCTTGGACAGCCAACGCGGCAGGTATCCAGCGCGGGAGAGCGCGAACAACTGGCGCGAGCAGGCGTAGATCAGCGAGAAGAAGGAGGCGATCAGCCCGGCCAGGCCAGCGATGTTCAAGAAGAGGATCACAAATCCCGGAGCGCCGGAGCTTTCCAGGGCGACGATCAACGGTGCGCCCACGCCGCCCTCATAGCCGATGCAGGCGGTGCCGGTGTTGCCGCCGCATTCATCCATCGGCCTGGTGGTGGCGCCGGAGGAGAGGAAGAGCACCATCGCGCCGTTGAAGAGGAGGATCAACATGCCGATGATGATGCCGCGCGGCATGTCTTTCTTCGGGTCTTTGGCCTCTTCGGCTGCCACCGGGACGCCCTCGATGCCGAGGAAGAACCAGATGCCGCAGACCAGCGAGGAGAGGGTGCCTTGGATGCCATGTGGCAAGAAGGCCGATGCGGTCGGGTCACCGGCGTCAGGAGCGACGTTGAGCAATTGGCTGGCGTCGAAATTCGGGGCCACGAAGCCCAGATAGACGAAGAGCGCCAACATGCCGATGGCGGTGATCACGAAGATCGTCCGCAGCGCCTCGCCAGCGCCGATCAGCTGGATGCCGAGGAAGATGATCCAGTAGACCAGATAGATGCCCACGTTCAGCCAGAAGCTGGACTCCCATTTGAACAGCGAACGGGTGTAGTCACCCATGAAGGTGCAGATGGCGGCTGGGGCGATGGCGTATTCGATCAAGATCGCCACACCGGTGGCGTAACCGCCGAATTTGCCCATCGCGCGTCTGGCGAAGGAGTAACCGGCGCCTGCCACAGGCATTGCCGCGCTCATTTCGGCGATGCCGAAACACATGAACAGGTACATTGCGCCCATTAGGACGAAGGCGATCAGCAAACCGCCGAAACCGCCGGTGTCCAAACCTCCGTTCCATCCGGAGAAATCTCCGGAGAGCACGTAGGCGACGCCGAGACCGGCTAGCAGCACCCAGCCGCCGGCTCCCTGCTTGAGCGATCTTTCAGCAAAATATTCTTGACTCTCACCAGATCCGCCAGAGGCGGGCTGTTGTTGTGCAGAACTCATCTAGAGTCCCCTTTCAGTGGGAAAAGCTGCCCTTTGGGCAGGCTGGCGACAACATTGTCCGGGTAAACGTAACTCAAAAATTTCCAAAGCGGAAGGGCTTCAGACAAGAAAGTCGAAAATTATAACAACTTGGTAACACCGGCTAAACATAGGGCGCTGGGCTAGGGCAATCGGCTAGGGGGAGATTGGTTGCTGGGGGTGAGTGGTTGGGGATGGTGGGGTGCTTTGGCGTTTTGGGAGCAATTTGGTGATGTTGGCTAAACATTGGCTCCTTGCCGACGGCAATCCGCTAGGGGGAGAAGGCGGTCTTGGGGCCGCTCGGGTTCGACTCCCTCGCTGGGTTGGGTTGTGGGGTGTCGCTGCGCTTTGGCGTTTATTGCAACAATTTGGTGATCTGGCTAAACATTGGCTTCTTGCTGGTGGCAGTCGGCTAGGGGGAGAAGGCGGTCTTGGTGCCGCTCGGGGCCCGCATGGGTTTAAATCCCCGTGTTTGTGCTGTTTCCGCTGATTGAGGGTGCCGTTTGGCGTAGTCAGAGTCCATTTCCATGTCTCGTGAATAAGTCTGGAAATTGCCAATCCCAACACAAACTCAGCACTTTGAAATCGGCGCAGCCCTCAACTGGCCGACACCAGCGCCATCTCGCCCACCAGGGCTGGCCTGCCGCCCCGGAGCATCGGACGCTGGTCTCTTCGTCGAACAGATGCCGCCGACGCACCCTGTCTTGATCTGCTCTTTTTGTCGGTCTACACTTGTCTCAGATGCGACAGTTATGACAGATAGAGGTGGTTGGTGGTGACTCCAGTATTGGTACGAGACGCCGAGGCGTTGCGTGATGCGTTGGCGAGTGGCGGTGAAGAGGTGAACGTGTCTTTGTCGCGGGAGACCGCTCAGTTGGTGGCTACCTGGATCGACGCGCAGGCACGCGGTCAGGATGTCGTCGTCACCCTCGGGCTGAATGAGGTCAGCCCGGGCGACGCTGCGCTGATGCTGGGCATGTCCCGTGCCCAGGTGCGCAAGCTGATGGATGAAGGCGCACTGCCGTTCCGCATGGTGGGTTCGCACCACCGTATCCGGATCGGCGCTATCCGGCGCTGGCTTGACATTGAGGACGCCCGCCAAGAGGCCGCTATGGCCGAACTCGCCGCACTCCAGAACGAGTTGGGGCTGACCGACTAGTGGAACGGCCCTATGTCGCTCTGGGTGACACCCTTGAGGTTTATCTGGCCGACGCCAATGTCCTTTACTCGCGCGTCTTGCGCGACTATCTTCTATACGCGATGCGGGCGCGGCTTATCTCGGTCACCTGGAGCCAGGGCATCCTTGACGAAATGGCCGAGCATCTTATGGCAAATCGGCCTGGCTTCACCCAACAGTCCGCAGACCGGCTCGTGCGCGCCATGACCGTTACCTTCCCGCGTGCCCAGCGGGACCCCGGCCCCGGACACTTCGCCTTGTTGGACGGCATCGGCTTGCCAGACGAGGACGACCGGCACGTTATCGCCGCTGCTATTGCCGCCCAGGCCTCGTTCATCTGCACTCACAATGCCGGTGACTTCCCGCCCGATGTCCTCGCTCAGTTTGGCCTGGCCGTTGTCACCCCAGACGAACTGTTGACTCGCCTGATCCGTAAGCACAAGCCGTCTATGCTCTGGGTCCATCGGACTCACGTTGCCTCATTGGCTGGTGCCACCGACGACAC
This sequence comes from Propionibacteriaceae bacterium, assembly GCA_031268065.1. Taxonomy (GTDB): domain Bacteria; phylum Actinomycetota; class Actinomycetes; order Propionibacteriales; family Propionibacteriaceae; genus Propionicimonas. The sequence goes on along the minus strand of JAIRXX010000312.1, from coordinate 870 downwards.
GACCATTGCAGCTCTGCGCAAAGCCGACGCTCCACTGACCGCCGACCTCCTCGCCCAAGTCCTCGCCAGCGGTGAGTGACTCTGTGCGCATTGGCTCCGCCAAATGTGGACGTCGGGCTGTGCTTGGAGCTGTGGGGTGTCGGTGCGCTTTGGCGTTTATTGAAACGATTTGGTGATCTGGCTAAACATTGGCTTCTTGCTGGTGGCAGTCGGCTAGGGGGAGATTGGTTGCTGGGGGTGGTGGGGTGCTTAGGCGTTTTGGGAGCAATTTGGTGATGTTGGCTAAACATTGGCTCCCTGCCGACGGCAATCGGCTAGGGGGAGAAGGCGGTCTGCTGATGGGGGGGGGGGAGTGCTTAGGCGTTTTGAGTTTGGGGAACAATCGGGCGCAGCCAGGCTTTGCCTGGCTTTCCCGATTGGCGGAGGTGGAGGGATTTGAACCCGGCTCCCCCAGTGATTCCCATATCTGGACCCCTATGGACTGTTGCTTCGTTGACTAGGTGTTTTAGACCATCTCGCGCTCTGCGCTGTTGGACTTGCGAAGCTAAGTCTAGCACTCTGGATTGCACGCGGATTGCACGCGGATTGCACGAAATGGGGGGGTAGGGTTGGATCATGGCACGCAAATACAAGCAGAACCGGGAGAGCTTTGGCTCTATCCGCGAGCTACCGTCCGGCAGGCTCCAAGCCTCCTACGTCGGGCTGGACCTTCAGCGCCACAATGCGCATACCACGTTCGGGACCAGGCAAGATGCCAGGGCTTGGCTCAACCGCGAATACTTGCGCATGGGCCAGACTGACCCCGGCGACTGGAAACCACCTGAGGTGCTGCTTGCCGAAGAGCAAGCCCGCCGCGCCCATATGTTGCGC
>JAIRXX010000296.1 GCA_031268065.1 Propionibacteriaceae bacterium | reverse complement strand
CAGGTGACCAGCCTTACATTCGCCAGTGATCTGGCAAAAATGCCAGCCATCTCGCAAACTCTGCGCGACATCCCCGCCATTCCATGCTGATCACCGGCTACCATGACGGAAACTACTCGATCTATGAACCTTTCAACGGCCTCACCCACGATGTGCCTAGAGCTGACCTGCTAAACCAGGACACGTCGAAAGCCGCCTACGGCAACTGGTCCACCGCACAGGCGGTGTTCCTGCCATGACACTGTGGAGGAGAGCCCTGGTCCTACTGGCGGGACTGTCTCTATTTTCCGGCTGCACAATAGGCATAGCCCGCGGCCCCGAGGCCGACCAAACCGATTACGACCGGCTCGCCATCGTCGCCGCCGACCAGATCCTCGGTGGTGCCCGCCTGGAACGCATGGGAGGGCCAAACCATACCAGCACCGCCTGGCCATCCCTAAGGACGATGCTGTACGTTTGGCGCGATATCGTCAGTTGGAGCGATGACCCCCAGGTCGCGTGGGCCAGCAACAAAACCGGGCTGCAAGCCATCACCGATGACGGCTGGAAGCCCACCGCCGTGCAGTGCCACCAGAGCGGTAGCATTTCCCTGCTCGCCGTCAAAGACTTTGGCGACTTCACCGCTGCCATGATCGGGAACATCAACACGGACGGGCCAACATTCAGGGTCTTCATCCCGTTCCACACCGAAGCCCCGAACCCCTGGACGCCTGGCCAGCCGCGCCGCGCTGTCGGGCAGCGGGCGCACGCCTACCCCGAACCCCTGGACGCCTGGCCAGCCGCTGCAAGGCCCCACCTGCGCCGACGCCGAACAACCGCCCGACCAGGACACGCAGCCGCTGCCGGAGCACAACTACACCGACTTCTTCGGGTAGCCGGTGTTACACCGGGTGTTACCTGGGTGCAACACCGGGTCGCCCCGAGGCGTGTCCAATCTCCATAAGAACCGGCCTGCGGTCCATGCACGCTGACACCCTTCCTACCACTGATGACATCAGCGGCGGCCACCGCGAGTTGCAGGTTGTTCCAAGTATCGCAAGTGAGCCTCCCGCCGGCACCAGGAAGCCTATTTCCCGAAATTCTGGAAATGCATTTCCGCTTTTTCTGAAATTGAAGAGTACGGTTGAGCCATGAGCACCACAGCGAGAGGTTATCTTCCCAGACTAGTAGATGCCCAAGTCGAGGCTGCGTTGCGCCGTGCCGGAGCGGTTGTCATCGAGGGGCCGAAAGCATGCGGCAAGACCACGACCGGTCTGCGACAGGCGGGCAGCGACGTTCGGTTGGATCTACGCAGGGATTTGCGGCTGGCTGCCCGCCTTGACCCTTCGTCAGTGTTACAGGGGCCGGTGCCGCGCCTTATCGACGAGTGGCAACTTGCCCCGGATATCTGGAATGCGGTACGGGCAGAGGTAGATGCCCGCAACGCCGATGGACAGTTCATCCTAACTGGTTCAGCATCCCCCCAGGACGACGCCACCAGGCACAGTGGGGCGTTGAGGTTCGCCTATGTGGCTATGTCGCCGATGACGCTGGCAGAGTCGAAGCTCAGCGACAGCTCAGTTTCCCTGTCCGATCTGTGGGAGGGCGGCAAAGCCCACGGCGGGCCGGTGTTGTCTGATCCCGAAGTCATCCCGCAAGCTTTGTGCCGTGGTGGATGGCCGTCGAACCAGCGCCGCCCGCTGGCCGACGCTTTGGCGGCTAATCAGGACTATCTGAGAACGATCAGCAGTGCTGACATTGTGACGCTGGATGGCGTCAAGCATGATCCGCTGAAGGTTTCCGCGTTGCTTTACGCATACAGCAGGAATACCGCCAGCTATGTCTCGGCACGCACGTTGGAGCGCGACACCGCCGCCTACGGTGAGGGATCATCGGCCAGAACAATAAGCGTGTACTCCGATTCACTGGCTCGCCTGTGGACCATCGTCCCGCAGCGGGCTTGGGGCGGGCATCTGCGTTCCAGCGTGCCGGTACGGAAAGCCTCGAAGTGGCATCTGTGCGATCCTTCGCTGGCAGCTGCGGCATTGGGTGCCACACCCGAGTCACTGCGCCAGGATCTGGCGGCCTACGGCCAACTGTTTGAAACGCTGGTCTTTCGGGATCTGAGCGTGTACGGCCAGGCGGGAGGTTTCGCTATTCGGGCATTCAGCGAAGGATCGGACGAAATCGACGCGGTTGTGGTCAAAGGCATCGACTGGGCGGGGGTTGAGGTAAAGCTGTCCGCAGACCCTGCCGTACTAGACCCGGCTGCCGCCAAACTCATCCGCATCGCCGCGCGAATGGCCCAGCCGCCTCGCTTCCTTGCCCTCATCACATCATCGGGTCCGAGCTACACCAGAACAGATGGCGTACACGTAGCTAGCGTCCGACATCTAGGTGCCTGATCTGCCTCACGCTGGCACAGCACCAACGAAGCGGCTGCGGTGACCTTGGAGAGCGGGGCTTTCAGCTACACCGACTTCTTCGGATAGCCGGTGTTACACCGCTGTTACCTGGGCGCAACTCGTCGGTTACCGCCTATCTCTAGCGTTGGGTGAGTTCAATCCTGACTGTGGAGGAAGTAAAAATGTTCCAAGGCGCCGACGACCTGTTAGCTTTCATCGCGACCGAGGGTGTCGAGACCATCGATATCCGGTTCTGCGATCTGCCAGGCGTGATGCAGCATTTCGCCGTCCCGGCGAAGGCTTTTGGCCCTGAAGTTTTCAGCGAGGGCCTGGCTTTCGACGGTTCGTCTATCCGAGGCTTCCAGAAGATTCACGAATCCGACATGGCTTTGCTGCCCGATCCGACGACCGCCTTTGTTGACCCGTTCCGCGCCAAGAAGACGCTCGTGCTCAACTTCTTCGTACACGACCCGCTAACCAAGGAGCCTTACAGCCGCGATCCGCGCAACATCGCCCGCAAAGCTGAGAATTATCTGGCCAGCACCGGGATCGGCGACACGGCTTTCTTCGCCCCGGAGGCGGAGTTCTACATCTTTGACTCGGCGCGCTTCGAGACCAAGCAGAACGAGTCGTTCTACTACATCGACTCCGAGGCGGGCGCTTGGAATTCCGGCCGCGAGGAGGAGGGCGGCAACCGCGCCTACAAGGTGAAATACAAGGGCGGTTATTTCCCCGTCCCGCCGCTGGACCATTTCGCGGACCTGCGCGACGTCATGGTCACCAACCTGGAGAACGTCGGACTCACCGTGGAACGCGCCCATCACGAGGTGGGCACTGCCGGACAGGCCGAGATCAACTACACCTTCAACACCATGCTGGCCGCAGCCGACGACGTGATGAAATTCAAGTACATCATCAAGAACACCGCTTGGGAGGCTGGCAAAACAGTCACCTTCATGCCGAAGCCGATCTTCGGCGACAACGGATCGGGCATGCATGTGCATCAGTCGCTCTGGAGGGGCGGCGTCCCGCTGTTCTACGACGAGGCCGGTTACGCCGGACTGTCCGACTTGGCCCGCTGGTACATCGGCGGACTGCTCCACCACGCGCCGTCGCTGCTGGCGTTCACCAATCCGACGGTGAATTCCTTCCACCGCTTGGTGCCCGGCTTCGAGGCCCCGACCAATCTGGTCTACAGCTCCCGCAACCGCTCGGCTTGTATCCGCATCCCGGTCACCGGGTCGAACCCGAAGGCGAAGCGGTTGGAGTTCCGCTGCCCCGATCCGGCGTCCAATCCCTATCTCGCCTTCGCGGCCATGCTGCTGGCCGGTCTGGACGGCATCAAGAACAAGATCGAGCCGCTGGCCCCAGTGGACAAAGACCTCTACGAGCTTCCCCCCGAGGAGCATGCTCAGGTGCCGACCGTGCCAGCCTCGCTGGAAGCCGTGCTCGACGAGTTGGAAGCGGATTACGACTACCTGTTGGCTGGCGACGTATTCACCCCCGACCTGATCGAGACCTGGATCGAGATGAAGCGCAACGACATCGAAGCCATCCGGCTCCGCCCGCATCCCCACGAATTCGAGATGTACTACGACATTTAATTCTGCAGCCTTCCGCTGTCGGAATTACGCGCCAAGGCGTGATCAGCCCGTGCAGGCCGCTAACGCGGACCTCACGGGCTGATCTATATCGCCACCCGTTCGACACCTACAAGTGGCACCCGTTTGCCAGCCTGTTACCAAACTCGGGTTTCGTGACAAATCCGTTCGCCTTCGCGCATCGGACCGCGCTCTTGGCGGTCAAAGCTGCGAAAAGCTACAGTTCCGGTAGAGGTTAAATAATGTCGTTGCTGAAAATATCGCCCAATACCCACTAGGCTAAAGCCGTGACGGATGCGAAGACTCCCACTTTGGTGGCGGTGATGGGGCATGGTGTAGTGCCCTCCGACACCCGTGTTCTCACCGCCTTCGACTTTGGCGCCACCCGTGGGGACGGATGCTTCGACGCTTGCCGGATTCTCGTCACCCCCCAAGGCAAGCGGGTGGATCATTTCGACGCCCACCTGAAACGCTTCGGCGAGTCGATGCGCGGGCTTGAATTCCCGGTCAACCTCAATGCTTGGAAGACGCTGATCATTGACGCCGTGAAAGCTTGGGACTACCCCGGCGAGGCGATCCTGAAGATGATCATGACCCGTGGTCCGGAATATGGCCATCAGCAAATCCCCACTGGCTTCGTGACCATCGTCCCGATGCCGGAAGCCTCCTTCAGACTCCGCAAAGGCGTCTCGGCGATAACGCTCAATCGCGGCTATCTGAGCCTGGGCTTCGCCGACTCCCCCTGGCTGCTCGGCGGCGTCAAAACGATCTCCTACGCGGTGAATATGGCCGCCAGGCGCGAGGCTGTGCGCCGTGGCGCTGACGATGTGGTTTTCGTTTCAGCTGACGGATGCCTGCTCGAAGGCCCGACCTGCGGGCTGATTTTCGCAATGGGCGACCAACTCTGGACGACTCCGTTGGAAGACACCGGCATATTGCGTTCCATCACAGTCGAAGCGATCCTCAAAGAGGCCGAGGCGGGCGGCGTTTCCGTCAGCAGGGCGTTGTTCACCATCGACGACCTGCCCAAACTTGAGGGCTTCTGGATGGTCTCAGCCGTTCGCGGCGTCTTGCCAGTGTTGAAAGTCAACGACCAACCCGTACCGCACAATCCGGAACTCACTTCCAAGCTCGCCGTCGCCGGCGGCTTTGACCCGATCACCTAGCTGCGCCCCGAGAGCAAAACTCGGCTCATCTGCCAACGTTTTGGCAACCAAGGAACGCTAGCCAGACCCCGCCACGCCTGCTGCGGCACCCCGCAAGACGAAGCTACGGCTCGCCAACTGGGCAATTTCGGGCTTCCGCGCGGCGGCAAAGCCGCTAAATCGGCAGCAGTTTGAACAACGGGGCCGGGATATGCTTCAGCACGATCATCACCAAGCGGAACAACGGCGGCACCCAGATCAGTTTTAGCCCCTTCCGGGCGGCCAAGACGATTTGGGCTGCCGCCGCCTCTTTGTTGACGGTCAGCGGCGCCTCTTTGACGTGGGCAGACATCCGGGTGCGCACCTGTCCCGGCCGCACCACCAACACCTTCGGCCCAAAGGTGGCGAGCGCGTCCCCGAGCAGCCGGTAAAAGCCGTCGAGACCGGCCTTGGTGGAGCCGTAAACGAAGTTGGAACGGCGCACCAGTTCGCCAGCCACGCTGGACATGGCGATGATCTGCCCGTAACCCTGGGCCTTCATCTTCTGCCCCAGCAGCACGCCGACGCTGACCGCCCCGGTGTAGTTGACCTGCGCGGCGCGCACTGCCGCAGACTGGTCCTGCCAAAGCCGCTCCGCATCCCCGAGCAGGCCGAACGCCACGATAGCCACATCCACGTCGGCTATCGCCCAGGCGGCGTCGATCACCTGCGGATGGGTCGGGCAGTCCGTCGCGTCGAATTCCAGCACGTCTACCGCCGTAGCTCCGAACCCCAGCAAGCCGTTGACCGCATCGTCGGCCACCGGGTCATCCGGCTGCACACCCAAAATGACGCGCAGCGGACGGGCGGACAAATACTCCCGCACGATTGCCAATCCGATTTCCGAGGTGCCTCCCAGCAGCAGAATGGTCTGCGGGTTTCCGGTGGCGTCGATCACAACAACTCCAATCGTCGGGCCAGATCAGAGACGAATACCCCGTCCGGATCGATGCTGCGCCTGCTGGCTATCCAGGCGTCGATCTGGGGGTACATCGCGTGAAAGGTGGCCGCGTCTACGCGCGAATCTTTGGCGGCGTACAACCGACCGCCGAATTCCAATATCCGCGCGTCCAACCGCCTCAAGAACGGCTCCAGCCCAGCCTTTATCGGGAAATCCACACAGACGTTCCATCCCGCTATCGGATAGCTCAGCGGCGCCCGATTGCCTTCTCCGAAGAGCTTGAATACGTTGAGGAAGGAGTAGTGCCCGCTGGCCTGGATGTCAGCGATGATCTTTTTGAATTCAGCCACCGCACCCGGCGGCACGACGAATTGATATTGCAGGAAGCCAGCTGGGCCGTAGGCGCGATTCCACTGGCTGAACATGTCTAGCGGGTGGTAGAAACTGGTCAAGCTTTGCACTTTGCGGGTGTAATTCCCCGATTTGGCATACCACAATCCGCCCAGGGCGGTGAAGGTCAACTTGTTGGCCAAGCCGTTGGGGAAGACGTCGGGCAATTCAAACAATGGCTTGGCATGGAAGCCGAGCGGATCAGCGGCCAATTTTGGCGGCAGCTGTTCCAGCGTGGCCAGATTCCCGCGCGACACAGCGGCGCGGCCGAGTTTCGGGGCTGGCGAAATCGCGTCAAACCAGGCGGAGGAATAGTCATATTCCGATTCTGAGCCGTCCGAATGCACGGCGATAGTCTCGTCCAAGCTTCGGGTCATTACCGAGTCAGCCAGGAAGTAAGCCGTCTGGGTGCGGGTCATCTTGAGTTTGACCCGCAGAATTACGCCGGTCAGCCCGACTCCGCCGACCGTGGCCCAAAACAAGCTGGCGTCCGGATCGTCTGGCGAACCATCCGGGGTGAGCGTGAGCGTCCTGCCGTCGGCCACCAACAGCTGCATCTCGACGACATGGTTTCCGAATGAGCCAGCTGAATGGTGGTTCTTCCCATGCACATCGCATCCGATCGCCCCGCCGAGGGTCACCTGCCTGGTGCCAGGCAGCACCGGAACCCACAGCCCGAAAGGCAGCGCAGCCCGCATCAGCTTGTCCAAGCTGACACCGGCTTCCGCGTCTACGATGGCGGTGGCCGGATCGACCGAATAGATCCGCGACAGCTTCGTCATGTCCACGACCACGCCGCCGCCGTTCTGCGCGACATCCCCGTAGGAACGTCCCAGCCCTCGGGCGATTATCCCGCGTCTGAGGCCGGACGGCGCATCGGCGTTGCGCTCAGCGACCGCCTTCACCGCCGCCACGACTTGCTCAGGGTCATCGGGGGACAGCAGCTGCGCCGTAGTCCAAGCTGTGCGGCCCCATCCGCTGAGGGCTTTGCTTCTGGTTGGATCAATCATCATGTCTACTCTAGCCAATTTGCCTCCCCATCACTCGACACCCCAGAAAAGGCGATCCATGACTTGCCTGGCCAGCCGGGTGGCGCGGCGGTACTCCTGAAATAGAAGAGACGATTCCCCCTTCGGGTAGCCGAGGATTCCGGCCACGGCGGAAAGCTCCCGCATATCGGTGGGAATCAGGTCCGAGGCTCTTCCGCGCAGCAGCATGACGGCATTGCGCACTCTGCTGGCCAGCAGCCAAGCCTCGCGCAAACAGGCGGCATCAGCGGCAGCCACCAGGCCGCATTCCTCCAGCGCCCGCAACGCGCCCAGCGTGGTGGTGTCGCGCAAAACGGCGTTCTCGCCCACATGGCGAAGTTGCAGCAATTGCACCACCCATTCCACATCGGAGAGCCCGCCTGGACCGAGTTTGGTATTCCGGGAGGCGTCTCCATGCACCCGCTCAGATTCCATCCGGGCTTTGAGTTTGCGGATTTCTTGGACTTGGGCCGGGAGCAATCCTTGTTTGGGATAACGGATCGGATCGACCACCTGCGCCAGCAACCGCTTCGCCAAGCGCCTACTGCCAGCGCCAACGTCTGCCCGCAGCAACGCCTGCAGCTCCCAGGTGGACGACCAGCGCTGGTAGTAGGCGGCATAGGAAGACAGGGTGCGCACGATCGGGCCTTGTTTGCCCTCCGGGCGCAGATCGGCGTCTATCCGCAGGGCCGGATCAGGTCCGGGCTGGGAAAGCAGCGCCCGCAGCCTGCTTATTACGGTGGTGGCGGCTTTGATGGCGTCCGGGCCGGAGTCATCGTCCAGCACGAAGATGGCGTCTGCGTCGGAGGCGTAGGAAAGCTCGTGCCCGCCCCAGCGCCCCATAGCGACGACGGCCAGCTCGCCCACTCCGTCAACGCCCCGCGCGGCAATTTCCAAAGCGGCGTCGATGGTCGCCGAGGTGATCGCCGACAAAGCCTGCCCCAAACGTTCCACAGCCAGGTCACCGATCAAATCCCCCATCGCCAAGCGGAGCAATTCGCTGCGGCGAACCGCCCGGACGGCTGCGATGGCCTCCGATTGGGACTCGTGCCGACGCCCAGACCGCTGCATCTCGTCCAGAATCGCCTCCTGGCTTCTGGGCAGCAACCCGCTTGGATCGTTCAGCAGGGCCGCGCTCGGCGGGTCGCGCATCAGCAATTCGACCGCGTAACGGCTGGAGGCGAGGATTTTCGCAAACCGCTCAGCGATCACATCGCCGTCGCGCAAAGCCCGCAAATACCAAGGCGAGCGCCCCAACCGCTCCGACACCTGGCGGAAGGCCAGCAGCCCGTGGTCTGGATTTGGCCCGGCGCTGAACCAGCCCAGCATCGCCGGCAATATCTGCCGCTGGATTTCGGCTTGGCGGCTGAAACCCTGGCTGAGCGCGGCAATGTGTTTGAGCGCCGCCTTCGGATCGCCGTATCCCAGCGCGCGCAGGCGTGCCTCTGCCTCTTGCGAAGTCAGGCGGACCTCGGCGGAAGGGATTCGCGCCACCGCCTCCAATAGCGGCGAGTAGAACATCCGCTGGTGCAGCGCCAACACCCGACGCGCGGTCGCGCGCCAAAGTGGCAGCAATTTGGCTGGATCGCCCAGCCCGACGCTGCGGGCCAGCCAGCGCTGGCTGTGCTCGTCAGTTGGCATCAGGTGGGTGCGCTGCAGCCGGTAGAGCTGGACGCGGTGCTCCAAAACCCGCTGCAGCCGGTAGGCGTTCGCCAGATCGGAGCCGTCAGACCTTCCCACGTAGCCATAGGCGACCAAAGCATCCAATGCCGCGAAAGTGCCGCGCAGCCGCAACCGCTCGTCAGTGCGCCCGTGGACGAGCTGCAGCAGCTGCACGCTGAATTCAACATCGCGCAACCCGCCAGCCCCAAGCTTTATCTCATAATCGGCCTCTTTGGCCGGAAGCAGCGCAATCACCCGCTGCCGCATCTCTTGGACCTCGGGCACGAATCGGTCATCGTCAGCGACTTTCCACACCATCGGCCAAACGACGTCTACGAAAGCCTGGGCCAAGGCCAGGTCACCGGCCATCGGACGGGCTTTGAGCAGCGCCTGAAATTCCCAATTCTGCGCCCACTTCTCGTAGTAGCTGCGATGCGAGCCGAGGCTTCGCACCAGCGGCCCGTTCTTCCCCTCCGGGCGCAGGTTCGGATCGATCTGCCAGATGGTCCCAGCGGCGGTGTAGGCCGAACAGATTCGGCTCAGCGCGGCGACCAGCTTGGCGGCCACGCCCACCGCCTCGGCGGTGTCGCAGCAGGGATCACCGGCAGAGTCGAGCGCTGGCTCAGCCACATAGATCAGGTCCACATCGGAGACGTAGTTGAGTTCGCGGGCGCCAGCTTTGCCCATCGCCACCACGCCTAGCCTGCAAACCTCCCAGCCCCGCACTTCGCCCCTGGCCAGCGCGAGTGCCGCCGTCACAGTGGCATCGGCGAGATCGGCCAATTCCTGGGCTATTTGCGGCAGGACCGCCATCGGATCGGGCGCGGTGGCATCTCGGGCGGCGATCCGCAGCAACGCCTTCCGATAGGCCCGCCGCAAATCGTCGGAGCGGAGCGGATCGGCCACCGGATCGCCTGCCGCCGGATCAACGCCGATGGCTGAGAGCAGCTCAGCCCGCAACTGCCCCACTTCGCGCCCGGAAATATCGCCGCGCAAAGTGTCACCCAGCGCCGGGTCGGCGACCAAATACTGGCCCAGTGCTGGGCTGGACCCAAGCACCCCGGCCAGACGCCGCAGCCATTGCGGGTCAGCGGCAAGCTCGCTGGCCAGTCCGGGCCGCGAGCCGACCATCCGTTCCAAAGCAGCGAATGCCGCATCCGGGTCCGCCGAGGCGGCTAGCTGCTCCAAAATGGAGACGCTCGCAGCCTCACCGCCCGTCCAAGTCTCGATGGCGGCGACGATCTTGCCGATCTCGTTAAATCCGAGTCGGGCGAGTGAGCCTCGCAGTGATTCGATTCGCTGCACAACCTCGATGGTAACGTTCTTTGGGTGCGACGAGTATCGAACAGCGATGTTTCACTGGCCAAAGCCACTGTGGAGAGCCTCGCTCAGGGCCAGCCGGTAGCGCGTGCAGACCTGGCGTCAGCCGTGCGGGTTGGCTGCGCGGTGCTGGAACACCTCCATCGGGGCAAGACCCTCGAATTGCGCGTCCCCCCATTCGCCGCCGTCCAAGTCGGCTCCGCCGACCGGGGGGCGCACACCAGGGGCACCCCGCCGAATGTGGTCGAAACTGATCCGGCGACCTTCCTCGCCCTGATCGGCGGCAGTCTGTCTTGGCGCGAGGCGCTTGCCGCCCACCGCGTCGCCGCGAGCGGGCCGCACACCGACCTGGCGGATTGGTTTCCGGTGAGCCTCGCTGATCCGGAAGGCTGACTTGGGTCCGGGGCGGGGGACGCCTCTGGGTCGTCTAGTTGCTGGGCAGTGGCTCGGTCGAATCGGCCAGGACGACCAGTTCGCCCTCGTCGAGCCCGGAGGTTATCTCCACCAGTCCCTGTCCCTGGGCACCGAGCTTGACCGGCGTTTCCCGCGCGTCCTGGGCCTCGGCGGATTCCACGACGCTCACCGTGCCCTCGCCCGAGCCAGTGATGACGACGGACGACGCGGGCACCGTGACGACGTCGGTGGCCGCGCGGACGATGAGCCGGATACTGGCGGTCGAGCCGTCGGCCAAGGCCTGGTCCGGGTCGTCCACCAGGGCGACGACGGTGTAGGTTGGCTTGTCCCCGGCGGTCCCAGAGGTCTCAAGCTGGCTGATCGAGGTTATCAGGCCGTCCAGCGAGTCCGTGCTGCCCGCCGGGCTGGCGCTGACCTCGCCGCCGACTTCCGCCAATTGCCGCACCGCGAGCGGCAGTTCGAAGGACAGTTCCGCCGCGCCGTCGCCGACTATGGTCACCGAGCCGCTGGACGATCCCCCCGCGACCAGGGTCAGCGCTCCGACCGTGCCTGAGACCGATGCTTTCAACGTCGCCTTGGCCAGGCTCGCCTTGGCCTCGTCCAGCCGCTGCTGGGCCTGCAGCACGCTTACCTCCGCCTGGGCGACCTGAGCCTCTGACACCGACGTGGAACCGGAGCCAGAGCCTGATGACGCCTTGGCGCTCGGGGTCTTGGCGCCAATGCCCGGCTGGTCCGGGGAGGCCGAGCCCTCGATCACGCCAGTCGTCAGCAATTGGTTGTAGTAGTCGGCCAGGACGGCGTTGGCCATCACCACTGCCCCACGCGCCTCGCCGCAAGCCTGCAATTGCTCCAAGGTGATGTCCTCGGCGGTCACCGACAAGGCGACCGCCGACTCATCGGAGGACGGCTCGGGGGCTGGGTCCGCGTCCTCGGCCGGGGCTGGGGCTGGCTGCGGCTCTTCCGGCTCCGGGTCGGAGGACGGCCCCGGGTCGGAGGACGGCTCCGCCGCGCTGGACGAGGCGGGGCTGGCAGCCGGGTCGGCGCCGCTGGGATCGGAGCCCGCCGGGTCAGCCGGATCAGCAGGGTCCGTCGGGTCCGTCGGGTCCGGGTCTGCGGGGTCAACCTCCAGCGCGGCATAAATCTTGTCGCACAGCGTCGGCTCGGCGTCCGGGTTGTCGGCGGTGCTCCAGGCAGCCGTCGCCCTGGTGGTCTCGGCTATCGCCGTGTAAAGCTGCTGCAAGTCGTCCTGGGCGGGGTTGAGCGCGCTGGGCTGCTGGGCGCCACCGCTGCCGACGCCCGACAGCCCGGCGGCGAGGTCCGCCAGCCCGGCCGCCCCGGCGGCCCCGGCGGCCCGACCGCCACTGCCAGAGGAGGGGTGCTCCGCGCTGTAAAGGGAAGCCTCGGCGTCGGCCAAGTCGGATTCCGCGTCAAGCACAGCCAGCTTGAGGCCGGCCGAGTCGATTTTGGCCAGGACATCCCCCACCGCGACGCTGTCTCCGATCTTCACCGACACGCTGGAGACGGTCCCGCTCACCGAGAAGGTGCTCTCCACGGCACCCACCCGCGACACGGTGCCGACGGTGAGGTACTCCTGCTGGACCGAGCCCTTGCCCGCCGCAGCCACCGCGTAACGCGGCCCGGTGTCCGCCGAGGCGGTGGCGGACCAAATCCCGAGCATGACGGCCAGCGCGGCGGCCACCGCGATGCTGATCCTGAGTTTTCTCATTTCATTTCCCTTTCGTCCGGGCAGTTCATTCGCTTCGCAGGGCGTCGATGGGTGCCATCTTGGCCGCCCGCCCGGCGGGATAGACCCCGGCGACCAGCCCGATGGCCAGGGACACTCCCAGCGCCACGGCGGCGGCGCTCAGGGAGATTCCGACGGCCATGTCCACAGCCACCGAGATGGCCGCCGCCCCGGCGTAGCCCAGGGCCATGCCGAGCACCCCGCCGGTGAGACCCAGCACCCCGGCCTCCACCAAGAATTGCCTCCTGATCAGGGCCGGGGTGGCACCCAGTGCCTTGCGCAGGCCGATTTCCCGCACCCGCTCGCTGACTGAGACCAGCATGATGTTCATCACTCCGATGCCGCCGACCAGCAGCGAGATCGCTGCTATCGCCCCGAGCACCACCGTGAGGACGCCGGTCACCGAGGAGATGGCGTCCACCAGGGCGGACTGGGTGCTGAGCTGGAAATCTTTGTCGTCCTCGGTCACCTGATGGGCGGTGGAGATGGCGTGGTTCACCTCTTGGTAGGCCATCGTCAGCGTCTCCTGGTCCTGGGCCTGCAAGTAGATGGAGCTGACCGCGTTCGTGTTACCGTCGCCGAAACGCGCGGCGTAGGCGGTGATCGGGATCAGCACCTGGTCGTCCTCGCTGCCCATCATCGACGACCCGGCCTCCTGCAGCACGCCGATCACTGTGAACGACTGCCCGTTGATCAGCAAGGTCTGCCCCACCGGGGAAAGCTGGTCATACAACTCGTCAGCGGTCTCCGACCCGATAACGGCCACGTTCGCGGACGAGGACACCTCGGCGTCGGTGAAGAACCGTCCGCTCCCGACCTCACGGGCGCGGACGCTCAGATAGTCGGGCACGGTGCCGTTGAGGGTGGACGTCCAAGTCGTCGAGGCGGACTTCAACGACCCCTGGGCGCTCAAGATCGGTGCGACCGCCGCGACGTGCGGGACGACCGACTTGTCAGCGAGCATCTCGGCGTCTTGCATGGTGAGGGTGTTCGCCCCGCCGCGCATGCGGAAGCTGCCCGCCTGCTGCACCCCGCCCGGGGTGACGATCAGCATGTTGGACCCCAGCGAGTTGATCTGATTGGTGATCTCCGTGGTCGCGCTCTGGCCCAACCCGACGGTCAGCATAACGGCGGCTATACCGATCAAGATGCCCAGGATCGTCAGCGCGGAGCGCATCCGGCGGGCGTTCAGCGACTCGATCGCGGTGCGGGCGGTCTCCATCCAGGCTGCCATCATGACATCGCTCCGGCCAGGGCTGGTTCCATCGCCTCGCGGAACTGCCCATCGTAGAGATGGACGACGCGCTTGGCCCGTTTGCTGACCTCGTCCTCGTGGGTGATGACCACGATGGTGCGCCCGGCGTCGTTCAGCTCCTGGAAGAGGTTGAGAATGTCGTTGGTGGACACTGAGTCCAGTGCGCCGGTCGGCTCGTCCGCCAGGATCAGGGCCGGGTCGGTCACCAGCGCCCTGGCCATCGACACCCGTTGCTGCTGGCCCCCGGATAGCTCGCCCGGCCGGTGCTCCACCCGGTCGGCCAGGCCGACCCGTTCCAGCGCGGACATGGCCCGCTCGCGGCGCAGCGTCCGTTTCACCCCGGCGTAGAGCAGCGGCAATTCAACGTTCCGCAGCGCGGTCAGCGCCGGGAGCAGGTTGAATTGCTGGAAGACGAAGCCGATCTTGTGGTTGCGCACATCAGCCAGCTGCCGCTCGTCCATCGCGGAGACGTCTACGTCGTCGAGCAGGTAGCTGCCATCGGTGGGGACGTCCAGGCAGCCGATGATGTGCATCAGGGTGGACTTCCCGGAGCCAGAAGGCCCCATGATCGCCAGATAGTCACCGAGTTCGACATCCATGTCGATGCCGCGCAGCGCCTCGACGCTGACCGACCCGGTGCTGTAGGTCTTGCGCACTCCGCGCATTGACAGCAAAGTCATCGCCCAGGCCTCGTGCCGCCGTTCGGAGGGGCACCGCCGCCGCTACCCATGTTGGGAGGGGCACCGCCTATGCCACCGCCAAAAACACCGCCGCCGCCAAAGGTGATCCCGCCCTCGCCATCGCCGGAGGCCTCTCCGAAGAATGCCGACACCACCACTTCGTCCCCGGCGTCGAGCCCTTCGAGGATCTCGGTGTTATCGCCGAACACCCTGCCGATGGTGACTTCTCGCGGCGACTGCTCGCCGTCGACGCTGAGGATCACCTGGGTCTTGCCGTCGGTGTTGGTGATCGCGGCGGTGGGGACGGTCAGCACGTCCGAGGCCTCGGCGACCGTGATCGCCGCGTCGGCGCTGGTGCCGGAGTATAGCTCCGGGTGCTTCCCAGACAGCTCGACCGTGACCGGGAAGGTGGCCGAGCCGTCACTGCTGGACGTGGCCACGATGCCGACCTCGGTGACTTTCCCCTCGATCGGCTCCTGCCCGGCGTCCAGGCTGATTTGGGCGGCCTGGCCGATCTTCACCTGGGACAGGTCGGCGCTGCTGATGGTGCCCTCCAGCTTCCAGGTCGCTGTGGAGATGACGAGCACCTGGGCCGAGCCGCTGGAGTCCTGGCTGCTGTAGCCGCTGCTCTGGGCGCTGGCACCGCCCGAGCCGCTCACCTGGTCTCCGACCTCGACGCCGAGCTGGGCGACGGTCCCGGCGATCGTAGAGCGCAGCACAGCGTTGTCCAGGTCTTCCTCCGCATTGTCGAGAGCGGCTTGCGCGGAGTCCACCCTGGCCTTCGCCGCGTTCTTGGCGGCGGTCGAGCTGGAGCTGGCCTCGGTGTAGGAGGCCTTGGCCGACTTCAGGTTGGCCTCGGCTAATTCGACGGCGTTGGAGAGGTCTGCGGAGCCGACCCGGGCGAGCTTAGCCCCCTTGGCTACCTGGTCTCCGACTTTGACGTATACCTTGTTCACCTCGCCAGCCACCGAGAAGTTGAGGCTCGCCTGCTTCTTCGGCGCCAACGTGCCCGACAGTGAGACCGTCTGGGTCTGGTCGGCACGGGCCGCCTGGGCGGTGAAGGCCCTCATGCGCATGCTCTGTGCGGGAGCGGGCCTGGTGAGGAACCATGCTCCTGCTCCGGCGACCACCACCACTGCGGCGATAGCCACGATCAACCAACGTTTGCGCTTTGACGTCTTTTTTCCGGGGGCCATGTGTCTTCCTGTCAGTTTGCCGCTCTATATCGAGCTTAGCGATTCGAGCCTAAACCCGGCAGTTATCAGAACAGGAAGAAAATGCTGTGTGCAACCTGTGCTCCTAATCGGCGGCTGTGTCCGAGCCGCTGTCGAGGTCACAGCACCGGCAGCGACTTCGCCAATTCCCGTTCGGTGACGTAGGCGCGGTATTCCTCGTATTCAGCCCGCTTATTGCGCAAGAAGAAGTCGAAAACGTGCTCGCCCAAAGTGTCGGCCACCAGTTGCGAGGACTCCATCAGGTCGATGGCCATACCCAGGCTGCGCGGCAGCGGTTTTATCCCCATCGCCTGCCGCTGCTTGTCGGTCAACGACCAAACATCGTCCTCGGCGCCCTCGGGCAATTCCATTTCCTTCTCGATGCCGTCCAAACCAGCGGCAAGGACCAGCGCGAAAGCAAGATATGGGTTGGCTCCGGAATCGATGGACCGCAATTCGACGCGGGCAGAGGCGCCCTTGGCCGGTTTGTACATCGGCACCCGTACCAGGGCCGAGCGGTTGTTCTGGCCCCAGCAGATATAGCTGGGCGCCTCTCCCCCGGAGATCAGCCGCTTATAGGAATTTATCCACGGATTTGTCACCGCGCAGATATCCGCCGCATGGGCGAGCAGCCCGGCGATGAATTGCCGCCCAGTCTTGGACAGGTGGTATTCGGCGCTGGCGTCGTAGAAGGCGTTGCTGTCGCCCTCGAAGAGCGATACGTGGGTGTGCATCCCCGAACCGGGGTGCCCGGTCAGCGGCTTCGGCATGAATGACGCGAAAAGTTCCTGCATCGCCGCGACCTCTTTGATCACCACCCGGAAAGTCATGATGTTGTCGGCGGTGCTGAGCGCGTCGGCGTAGCGCAGGTCTATTTCCTGCTGGCCAGGCCCGCCCTCGTGGTGGCTGAATTCCACCGAGATTCCCATCTGCTCCAAGATGGTGATCGCCTGCCGCCGGAAATCGGTCGCCACCGAGATGGTGGTGTGGTCAAAATAGCCGCTCTGGTCGGCGGGGATCGGCACTTGGCCGGGGATGATCGGCTGCTTGAAGAGGTAAAACTCGACCTCTGGATGGGTGTAGAACGTGAAGCCCATCTCCGAGGCTTTGTCCAAAGCCCGTTTCAGCACGAAACGCGGATCTGCGAAAGACGGCGACCCGTCCGGCAGCCGGATGTCGCAGAACATCCGCGCGGTGCCCTGCATCGCCCCGCGCCAGGGCAGCAATTGGAAGGTGGCGGGATCAGGATGGGCCACCATGTCGGACTCGTAGACCCGCGCGAAGCCTTGAATCGCTGAACCATCGAAGCCAATGCCCTCGCTGAAAGCCCCCTCAAGCTCAGCCGGGGCCACCGCGACTGACTTCAAGAATCCGAGCACATCGGTAAACCAAAGCCGGACAAAACGAACGTCCCGCTCCTCCATCGCGTGCAGGACGAACTCAGTTTGCTTATCCATGACTCCATCTTGCCGATAACCATGTTTCCAGCGCATTACAGCGACAAGAATTCTTCTCTCAGCCGACGACGATGAGACAGCGGCTCTCACATCGTGGCAGGCACAGGCATCGGTTTGCCGCAGGATCGCGGCTCTGCGCATAAGCGAGTCGTTCATCAAAGACGCTCTGGCTCAAGACGACGTTTCGAGCGAGTAGGTGCGGACACAGCGCATATTGCCGCTCTGAATGGCAGCTTGGGGCAGCAGTTTGCCGAGCGGCGAACGCTGTCGCTAGCTGGGGATTCGGATAAGGATTTCACTGTCTGGGTGGCAGAGGACGGCGCTGGGATCGGCCGCCCAGGCGCGTATGTCTGTAGCGGCTTGTTCCAGCGTAGGCCGGTCAGCGGCACCAGCCGCTTCGGCAAGTTCGACAAATTCGGGAGCTAGCAGGCGCCTTGCCCAGGCAGCTGCGGCGTCTT
>JAIRXX010000277.1 GCA_031268065.1 Propionibacteriaceae bacterium | reverse complement strand
GCCGCCGGCTCCGCTCGGACCTTTGCCTGCTCGAAGGCACACTGGGCCTTCTCCCGACGGCAAATCCCTCACGGGTTCGAGTCCGCAAACATGATTGCCGCAGTTACAGGAGGCAAGCTCCTGCAACTGCGGCAGTGGAGCATAGGGGATTCGAACCCCTGACCTTCGCATTGCGAACGCGACGCGCTACCAACTGCGCTAATGCCCCTTGCTGTTCAGCGCGGACAACTTTATCACTTGAGTGAAGCGGAGCGCGAGCGGAGGGCGCAGCGCCGACGGCTTACGCTCAGGCGCGCATGTCCATTTTCTCGCAGACGCCGTGTATGCCGCTGAACTCCCAGGTGCGGTTCTCGCCGCGAATGACGCCTGAGTAGCTGCCGTACATTTGGAGGTAGTGCAGTTCGGCCAGCACCAGCTGGGTGTCCACTCCTTTGTGCCCCAATGGGGAGAAAAGCACGTCGAGGCGCCCGTCTGCGGATTCGATGGCCCAATCCGAGAGCGGATCGTCGCGCAATTGGGTGAAACGCACGTCGGCGAGCGGTTCGGCGGCATCGGGCGTCCAGATGCAGGATTCCTCTTGCTGGTCGGGCAAAGATGGGCGGATGGCGAAATTCGCCCCGGCGTAGCCGCCGTCTACCGGCAGGGCAAAAGTGCCCCAAGTCCATTTGGTCCGGTAGGGGAGATGGGACTTGTGCTCGTCCAAGATGGCGAAATCCTGGCTGGGGTCAAAGACATATTCGCGTCCGGCCACGGAAATCATCCCACTGGCGGGGAAGATGATCT
This sequence comes from Propionibacteriaceae bacterium, assembly GCA_031268065.1. GTDB lineage: Bacteria > Actinomycetota > Actinomycetes > Propionibacteriales > Propionibacteriaceae > Propionicimonas. The sequence goes on along the minus strand of JAIRXX010000277.1, from coordinate 2,086 downwards.
TATTGGTGTACATGGACCCTTTGGGCAATTTGGCCGATACGACCAGCGGCCAGGAAGCTTTGCCCACGTCGAGCAGAATCTTGCCCTTGACAGCTGGGGCGGTCTTTGTCCGCGCTAAATCGATGGCGATGCCTATTTGGTGCTCGTTGAATTCATAGTGGATGTGGTAGCCCTTGGCGGCGAAATCCACCTGTGAATGTAAAATGTCATAGGGCAGGCGCACCGACCCGGCGAGCAGGTTGGCGGCGTGCTGTGCGAGCGACCCAGTGGCGATGTCATACAGATACCATTCCGAACTGAGCAGATATTTGGCGTCCTGAATGATCATGGAGGAGAAGAACTCGCGGTGGGTGATGGTGAATCCGGCCCACTCTTTGGTGCGGAAAGCCTCTAATGCCCCCTTCGGCCCGCTAAAGGCTTGGGTGGGATTGGCGTTGGCGGGGGTGCGCAAAAAACGACCCCAATGGCGCTGGCCGTTTTCGACGACGCTGGCGGCGGTTAGCATGGGTCAACGCTAACAGCTAACGCCCGGCATCGGCCACAGCTCTCACAGGAGAACGGGAGAAAGGCTCCCCCGAGATCACCCCGCTTGGTGGCGGCGCCCATCGGTGACGCCACGTTTGGGCAGTGGATCGTCGATAGCCACCGGGATGCCTCCGGGCGTGGTCACCGGCGCTGACAAATCGATGGTACGCACGGTGCGCGGGGCGAGCGGCTGCGAAATGTAGTTGGGCCGCGTGATCGGAATCGGGTCCAAAAGCGAATATAGCTTGGGCACCGGCACGCTCAACTCAATCGAATGCTCATGGCTGGCCACATCGGAATCGGTGAGCTTGACCACCAGTGAATCCTCCACCTCGCAGGACTTGATTTCCCTGGCCTGGCGGGCCAACTCAGCCCGCATCCGGCGCACGGTGACGCGCGCGACGACCAGGAAGGCGGTGATCACCGCGAACGGGATGAGCGCCGTCCACCATTCCCCCAAACCGCAGACAACGAGGACGGCCACCGCGATCTGAACGGCCAACAAGAAGATCAAAACACTGCGTCTCCTGGTGGCTGCCCGCTGGTCCGCCTGGTTGAGTTTGGCCAAACGGGTGCGGTTGGACAACACCTCGGCGGCACCCTCATCAGCTGCCGCCAAATCAGTTCCAGTGCGGACGATAGTTATCGCAGTGGTCGAATAGGCCTCATCAATTTGATCCTCGGGCAGCCCGCGGCGATGCAAGAAATAAGGGACTAGGTACACCAACCAGGCGGCCGCGATAGCGCCGAAGATCAAACCAGTCAGTCCCACACCTTGAACGCTACGAGACCTTTGACCTCACCGGGCTGACCCGATTCGGAGTGTCGGAGAATCAATCCCCGGTGAGCAGGCGTTTCACCACCCCGCTGGGCACTTCCTCACTGTGCAGGGCAAACATCTCGTGGTCGCGCCAGTCCCCAGCCACATGCATATAACGCTGGCGCAACCCCTCGTGGCGGAAACCCACTTTCCGCGCGACGGCCAACGAATTGCCGTTCTCCGGGCGGATGGCTATTTCCAACCTATGCAGGCCCAACTCCTGGAAGCAGTAGTCGCAGGCCATAGCGACAGCGAGCGGGATGATGCCCCGCCCCGCCCATCTCGGGCTGATCCAATATCCAATCATCCCCCAGGACGCCGAGCCGTGTGCTATCCCGCTCACCGTCAACTGGCCGGCGAAAACGGACTCTTGTCCGAGGGTTGATTCGTAGCAGACCGCCCACGGGAGCATCCTCCCCATCTTCGCCTGGGTCCGATTCCTGCGCACCATCTGGGCGAAGTTGAGCGGCGTCTCCTTTGAACCACCCGGCTTTGTCGCGTCCCAAGGCCGAAACCACTCGGACGCGCCCCGCCTGATCTGGTGCCACTCCGCTTCGTCCCGCACCCGCAGCGGACGCAGCGTAACCCGTCCTTCGGTCAGCGTGACCGGCCAATATTGAGGCAAATCAGCCGTCCAGCAGCCAGCAATCCACCGAATCGCCAGCGTCAATCTGCTGGCCCGGCTCGACGGTGATCAACGCGTTGGCGCGGGCCAGTTCCAAACCGCCAGCGTCAGCGGGC
>JAIRXX010000274.1 GCA_031268065.1 Propionibacteriaceae bacterium | reverse complement strand
GGTTGGCGTATGGGTATGGCTGTGGCGTCGGGCTTGGCTGCGGGGCGCGGATCGACGAGGCGAAGGATGACAGCGATGTGGGGGCGGTCGGTTGCGGAATGGGAGCTGGTGGCGGCGCGGCTGGCGCGGGGTTGGCTGGTTGCGGTGCCGGGGTCGCCTGGGTTTGCGGTACGGGGTTGGCGTACGGATTTGGCTGTGGCGTCTGGCTTGGCTGCGGGGCGCGGATCGATGAGGCGAAGGCCGACAGCGGCGTTGGGGTGGCTGACAGCGGCGTGGGAGTGGCCATTGGCGCAAGCGCCGGGGCAGGGGGCTGCGTTGGCGCTGAAGTCGGCGTAAGCCTGTCCGGCGCTTGTGTGGGTAGCTGCCAATTGGAAAGAGTAGATGCCGGGGTCGAAGCTGCCGGATAGCGATACGGCGAACGCGAGATGCCTGGATAGTAAGAGCGCCGGGCTGGGGCGGGTGGCTGCTGTCCGGCGTCGCCTGGTGTCTGGGCCGGGCCGGGGCGCATCACCAGCGGGACTTCCGGCAGTTGGGGTAGGTCGGGCCAGATGGAACTGTCGTCCAGCGAAGATGTCCGAGACGTCTGCTGCGGTTGCGCAGGTGTCGTGGGCGGGGGAACTTGATAGCCAAAGCTCTGGTCAGTCAAGATTGCGCCTCCCTTCTTACGGCACGCGAACACGCAATTTGCCACAGCCAGTCTAGCTAGCAAGTCTAGGCCCTACTTTCAGTCTGTCAGGCGTGTCCGCAATGAATCCACCCGTAGAAGTTGTGAGGATGGGGGATGTGGCAGATTTTAAACAGCGGCGATGGCGCTTTTCACCGGGAACTGACGCTCCGCCGACGCCTGCCGACAGCGACCCCTTGCCGTTGTTCCCCTGGCCGTTTGCCGCATTGGCCAGTGGGATCGCCGCCGCCGTGGGCGCCTGGCTGGTCCTGGCGGGGGTCTCATTGGTGGCTTGGTCGCAGGCTTTGACCATGCCATTGCCGCAGGTATTCGGCTTCGCCACCAGTTCTTGGCTGTTATCCAACGGCCTGCCCTTGGCTGGCGACGGCTATCTGATAGCGATCGCCCCGCTGGGCGTCAGCGGGCTATCGGTGGTCCTTTGCCGCTGGTGTGGCCAATACGCCGCCCGGCAAGCCCAACTGGCGCGTCCGGGCATGAACCGGATGGACGCGGCTTGGCGGGTGGCCGGTCTGACTGTGCTGGGCTACCTGGTGGTGGTGGCGCTGCTCACCATCACTTCTGGCCGGCTGGAGGATATCGCTGCCGGACTGGTCGGCGGCGCGTTGATCGCCGGCGTAGGTTCCTGCTGGGGCTGCGCGGTGGTTTTTCAGCTCTTCGCCCATGCTCCGGCTTGGCTGTTGCGCCTCGGGCGCGGTGCGAAGGTCGGCCTTGCCGTGTTGGCGCTGACGGCTGTTGCGGCGCTGAGCGTGGCGGTGATCGGCAACGCGGATCGTATCGAAGCCTTGGAGGCCGGGCTAAAACTAGACCAATTGGACGCTGTCACCTGGGGGTTCGCCGTTTTGGCCTACCTGCCGAATGCCTTGCTCTGGGTGCTGTCGTGGATGCTCGGGGCCGGTTTCACCCTGGGGAACGGATCGCTGGTCACCCTCTCCGGCGTACAGCTGGGGATGCTCCCGGATTTGCCCATTTTCGGAGCTTTGCCCGCCACCGGCGTCGCCCCCCCGGCGATGTTGTATTGGATGGGGGCGGGTGTGATCGCGGGATTGGCCGCCGGGGCGTTGGCTGGCTTGCCCAGGCCTTTGCCCAGGCTATGGCTGGGTGCCGCGGTCAGCGTAGGTTCGGGGCTGCTGGTGGCCGGGACCGTCTGGGTGCTGGCCTGGGCCAGTCGCGGAGATTTGGGCACGCTGCGGATGAGTGGCATGGGTCCAAGGCTCGCTGATTTGGCGCTGGTGGCGCCAGCTTTGATCGCTTTGAGCGCCGCTATGGCTGGCCTGGCGTTCGGCTTGCGGGCAAGCGAGGCGGAGGTAGCTGTTCCGCAAGCCGACCTGCCCGCCAGCGACACTGCCGACCTGCGGCCAGGCGTGGCCGAGGCCGAGGCGGCTGCCGTGGAACAGCCTGGGCCAGACGGCGTTGCTCCGCAGAACTGATAACGCCCTAGGCCCCGCTGGGGTAGGATTCGGCTGTGCCTAATCGTGTGGTGGTTTTATTGTCGGGAACGGGCACATTGTTGCAAGCACTGATCGACGCCCAGCGCGACCAGGTGTTAAACGCCGAAGTCGTCGGGGTGGTCTCCGACCGGATGGATGCCCCAGGCTTGTCCAGAGCCGACGCTGCGGGCATCCCCAGCACTGTCGTCGTCTTCCGCCCAGGCGGTGACCGGGCAGCATGGGATGCCGAACTCACCCGTGCCGTGGCCGATTTTTCCGCCGACCTGGTGGTCAGCGCGGGCTTCATGAAATTGCTTGGCCCGGCGTTTTTGGCTGAATACGCCGGTAGGGCGATCAATTCCCACCCGGCGTTGCTGCCCGCGTTCCCCGGCATCCATGCGGTGCGGGACGCTTTGGCCGCTGGGGTGAAGGTGACTGGCGCGACTGTGTTCTGGATCGACCAGGGGGTTGACTCGGGAAAGATCATCGCCCAGGAGCCGGTGCGGGTCGCGGCAGACGACACGGCCACATCGCTGCACGAACGGATAAAGATCGTGGAACGCAAAATGCTGGTTGACGCGGTGAACGGATTCCGCGTTGAGCGCTGACAAGAGATGAGAGAAGGCGGGAAATGAGTCCGCAACCTATTCGCCGGGCGTTGGTCTCGGTGTACGACAAGACTGGTTTGGCCGAATTGGGCCAAGAATTGGCCCGGGCGGGGGTGGAAATCGTCTCCACCGGATCAACGGCGGCCCAGCTTGCCGCCGCAGGCGTGCCAGTGATCCCGGTGGAAGAGGTGACCGGCTTTCCAGAATGCCTCGACGGGCGGGTGAAGACGTTGCATCCCAAAATCCACGCCGGGATTCTGGCCGACCGCAGGCTGGAATCACACGTCCGGCAACTTGACGAATTGGGAATCGCCGCCTTCGACTTGGTGGTCTCCAACCTTTACCCGTTCAGCCAGACTGTGGCCAGCGGCGCGAGCATCGGCGAGTGCGTCGAGCAGATAGACATCGGCGGGCCGTCGATGGTGCGGGCCGCCGCCAAAAACCATCCCTCGGTGGCGATCATCACTTCACCCGATCAATATCCGCTAGTCAGCGAGGCTTTGGCCGGTGGCGGGTTCAGCCCGCAGCAGCGCCAACGGCTGGCTGCTGACGCATTCGCCCACACCGCCGCCTATGATGTCGCCGTGGCCACCTGGATGGGTACCCGGCTCAGCGACACTTCCTCCAGCGACGGTTTCCCGGCCTGGATGGGCTTCACCTGGGACAAGGCGTCCACCCTGCGCTACGGGGAGAATTCCCACCA
>JAIRXX010000254.1 GCA_031268065.1 Propionibacteriaceae bacterium | reverse complement strand
TAGACCCGGCTGTCGTTCGGCGGCTCACGCCGCGCATCGCCGACGCGATTGCCCCAATCGGGCAGCCGTCCCAGAAGTTGCCGCGCGAACTGGAACGGCTTACCGCGCGTGAGCACGAGGTGTTCCTGCTAGTGGCCAAGGGCTTCACCAATAGGGAGATCGGCCGATCTCTCTACATCGGCGATGAAACCGTCAAGACCCACGTCTCAAGGATCTTCATGAAACTGGGACTGCACCATCGGGCCAACGCTGTGCGCTACGCCCACCAGCACGGCATCATCCGGCTCGGTGACGAACAAGACGCTGGCGTCCAATCCGGGAATTCAGCGGACGAGTGGTAGGAAAACGCCCAGCTAGCCTCGTTGCGAGGGGACGACGATGGACTTCAGCGTCGCCGGATTGTGCGTAGACTCCAAAGCCTCGACTACCTTGTCCAGGCCGAATCTGCCGGTGACTAGGGAATCAAGGTCCACTTTGCCGCTGGAGACCAGCTTGATGGCGGTCGGCCAGGTATTCGCGTAGCGGAAGATGCCGGTGAGGATCAACTCGCGGGAGGCTATGGTCGCCGTCGGCAGATTCTGATTCGGGTTCGGACTCATCCCGACCAAGATCACCCTGCCGTTGCCGCGCACCGCCAAGATGCCAGCGGCGATAGCCGCCTCGGCGCCAGAGGCGTCGATGAAAGCGTCCACCTGCATCCCCGGATCGGCGAAATCGGTCTGGGCCGGATCAACCACCCGGTCAGCGCCCAGCTTAAGGGCCAGCTCGCGGCGTCCTGGAACGATGTCGGAGATGATCACCTCGTCGGCGCCGAAGGCTTTGGCGGTCTGGGCGATGATAATGCCGATTGGCCCGCCACCGGCGATCAGCAATCGGGAACCAGGCTGGGTGCCAGCCTTCAGATTGGACCAGATGCCCACGCTCAGCGGCTCACACAGCGCCGCCGCCTCGAAGGACAGCGAATCGGGAACCGGATAGGCGAAATCGGCGTCTATCGGCGCGTAGTCCGCAAAAGCCCCATCGATGGGCGGTGTGGCGTAAAACTCGATCTTCTCGCAGAGGTTGTACCGCCCGGCTTTGCACTGCGGGCAGACTCGGCAGACGTGCTGCGGCTCGATGCTGACCCGCTGCCCGATACGCTCTGCGGGTACGTCCGCGCCCACTTTGACGATGGTGCCAGACGCCTCGTGCCCCAGGATCATCGGCTGCTCCACGATGAAGTCCCCGATTCGCCCATCAAGATAGTAGTGGACGTCGGACCCGCAGACGCCGACAGCTGCGATCTGCACCAGCACTTGGTTCGGGCCGATCTTAGGCACTGGCACTTCCTTGAGCACCACATTCTTCGTGCCCTCCAAAACGCTCGCCCACATCAACGGGCCATTGTCTGCCATAGTTTTCTCCTTGTTCATTAATTAATTTCTGACCCCAGCCAGGGGGCCAAAAGCGAGAGGCTTTGCCCAGTGGCGCGGGTGGGCTGGTATTCACAACCTATCCGAACCTTGGGCAAATGGTCGGCGAACCAGCGCAGTTCGCGGCTCCAATCGATATTCCCGCTCCCCGGCTCCCCCCGTCCGGGCAGGTCGGCAATATGCACATGCAACACCTGCTCCAGCGCGTCTGACAATCCATACCCTATTTCTTCGCCCATCACCGCCGCATGGTAGCGGTCATAGAGCAGCCCCAATTTGGGATGGCCAACGGCACGAACAATGTCGGCAGCCAAAGCGGTGTCATCCAGGAAATACCCCGGATGGTCCACCTTGGTGTTCAACGCCTCCAATACCAGCGTCACCGGTTGGCCTTCCGCCAGCCGGGCAGCATGGGCAAGCGCTTGGACCACCGCATCGACCTGTTCCCCATGCGGCACGCCTGGCCGATTCTGCCCGGTTTGCACGATGACGAATTCCGCCCGCAGGCTCTTCGCCGCCGCAATTGAGGCTTCCAGCGCCGGGAAAAATGCGGCATGGGCATCGGGGTCGGTGAGCTGCCCCTGCGGCTCGGCGCAAATCCCGGCGATCTCCACCCCGCAATCCTGGGCAGCGGCACTGATCGCCGCGAGATCGCGCCCGCGCCAATTCCAGAACTCAACCGCGCTGAAACCGGCGGCAGCTGCTGGCGCGACGCGGTCAGCAAGCCGTTCGCCACACTCAGCGAACAGCCATTCAATACAGGCGGAAAATCTCATCGGTCAATTGACGAAACCGGCGTACCAGTCTTCGTAGGTGTTCTCGGTGATGCAAACCATTATGTCGTCCGACCTGATGCCCAAGGCGCCGAATTCCTCGACCACCGCGTCATAGAAGGCATACTTGTGCTTCACCACCGGATGCTCATGGACGAAGACGACCCGGATGATGATCAACGAATGGCGCTCCACCCCGCCGAAAGTCGGGTCGAAGATGATTTCGCCCTCATCGTGCGGGCGGAAAACGTGGAACAGATCGCCAGCCGGTATTTCCAGGCCCTTCACCTGGGCACGCTGGATGGCGGCAGAGATGTCTTTGCCCGATTCCTGCCAAAGTTTGCGGTCAAGATCGACTTGGATGAGTGGCATTGCTAATTTCCTATCAGTAGTTGTTGTAAACGTCGTGGCCAGCCCGCAGGCTGCCGTCCTTGTTAATGAAGGGCAGATAAGTCTCGCCCATGAACGAATCATCGTCGCTGTGCAAATCGGCGGTCATCCCGTAGTGCAGCGCGTGCGGGATGAACCCCATGTTGTATTTGGTCAGCGTCTCCAGGGTGAAGCGGATGATTTCCGCCCGATCCGTGTCGGTGTCGGCTCCCCAACAGGTCTCGGTGGCGACAATGGGCTTGCCAGCGCTACGGGCGTAATCGGCGTAATCGGCAATGTGCCGGTCGTATCTCGCCCGCCGCTCCAGATCGTAAAGATTCTCCGCAGAGCACATGTAATAGGGATGGATGGAGAATACGTCGCTGATCGGGTCCACCCAGCGCAAGCCGTCCAAGCCAAGGTAGTTGTGGACGCTCACGCACACCGGGGTAACCTGGTCAGCCGCCTTTATCGCCTGCCGCATCCTGGTGAGCCAATCCATTTCCGGCTGCCACACCGCCATCACTTCGGCGGGGAATTCGTTGTAGGGCCACGGCTCGTTGCAGATGTCCCACATTATGATGCGCGGGTCACCGCCGAAGGTGCCCACCACGTCTTTCACATATTCCTCATAGAGCGGCACGTAGTAGGCCCAGTTCGGCGGAAAGAGGAAATTGTCCAGGTAAACCCCGCCATTGTCGAAACCGGTGACATCGTGCCAGCGGTTGAACAGGCAGGCGATCACTTTCAGCCCGAAGCGGTCGGCTATGGCCAACATCGACTCAAAGCGCTGCTTGAAGACCTCCGGCTTGCGGAAATAGGCGTCCCAGCTCAGCCAGAGCCGGATCGTATTCCAAGTCGGGAAGTACTCTTTGCCCCGGCGCAATTCGAGTTCGTAAACCGCCGGGTCGTAGTAGAGCCAATTCTCCAAGCTGGTGGTGCCGGTGGAGAGCTGGTAGTTGAAACCACGCAAATCAGAGAAATCAGACTTCATGCTCACTCCTAAAAATCGTTGAAAATCCCGTGCCCGGCCCGCAGGGTTCCGTCGGAATTCGTGAAGGCGAGATTGCGGCACTCGCCCACGAAGCCGTCAACGGCATCGTGCAGATCGGCGCAGAGCGAATAGTGCAGCGCGTGCGGGAGGAAACCCAGCCCGTATTTGGCCAGCGTCTCCAAGGTGAATCCGACGATCTCAGCCCGCTGCTCGTCGGTGTCGCCGCCCCAGCAAGTCTCGGTGACCAAAATGGGCTTGCCCGCTTTACGGGCGTATTCCACGTAGTCGGCAACATGCCGGTCATATTTGGCCCGCCGCTCCGCGTCGTAGATATTGTCGGCGGTACACATGTAATAGGGATGGATCAGCAGCACGTCGGAAAGCGGCTCCACCCAGCCCAAGCCTTCCAGCCCGAGATAGTTATGCACGCTGACCCCAGTCGGAGTCACTTGGTCCACCGCTTTGATCGCGGCGTGCATCCGGGTCAGCCAATCCAATTCCGCTGGGATCACCGCCTTGACCGCCGGTGTGAATTCGTTGTACGGCCACGGCTCGTTGCAGATATCCCAGATGATGACGCGCGGATCGCCGCTATGCGCCCCAACGACGTCTTTCACATATTCCTCATAGAGCGGGACGTAGTAGGCCCAACCCGGCTCGAAGAGGAAATTGTCTAGATAAACCCCGCCATTGTCATAGCCGGAAACATCGTGCCAGCGGTTGAACAGGCAGGCGATCACCTTCAGCCCGAGCCGGTCGGCGATGGCCAACATAGACTCGAAATTGGCTTTGAAGACCTCTGGTTTGCGGAAGTAGGCGTCCCAGCTCAGCCACAACCGCACCGTGTTGAATTTCGGAAAATAGTCTTTCCCTCGGCGCAACTCCAACTCAAAACGGTCGGCGCTGTAGTGCAGCCAATTCTCCAGGCTGGTAGTTCCGGTGGACAGCTGGTAGTTGAAGCCCCGCACGTCCGAATAATCCTCACGCATCAACGACACCTCTCAAAAAAGTTCTGGCCCTAACGGGCATCGATCACTGCCAATCCGGCGTCATCGAAATATCTGGTCCGCCCGTCAGCGAGGCGCCCCGCTGGCGACAGCGGCAATTGCGACCGGGTCGGTTCATCGGCGAGAATCCCGGCGAAGCCACGGCGCACCGCCGGGTCCAACGGCGGGTTGGTCTGCACCGTGTAAGTGAACACCTCCACGATCAGGCCCCGGTCATCGCCCAGGTAATACAGCAGCATCCCGCGCTCGTCTCCCTCGGACAGATCGAGGGTGCCGATCACGGTGTAGCCAGCCGCTTCCCAACGTACCCGGCAAGTCGGCCAATCCCCGGTGGTGAATGCGACGTGCTCGAAGAGCGCGGCGGAACCCAACGGCACAGCCCTGCGGCGGGCGGCCGCTGCCGCGTCGAAAACTTGGCTGTACTCCTGGTCCCCGCCGACCAATTCGATGACGGTGCCATCGGGATCATAGAAGAAGGCGCACCAAACTTTGGCGATTGGATTGAAGACCGGCTCAATGAAGAAGCCGACCCCGGCCTGGTGCAATTCGGCGGCGAGCGGCGCGACATCCTTTACCCGCACGCCGATGTGCCAGAAGCCCTCCCGGCCATCGTCGCAATCGGGAATGGGGGCTTTGGCGTCTTCAGCGGAAAGCTGGATCAACTCGACCACGCCGCCGCCGTCCAACTCCAACGTGGTGACGTCACCGGCCTTTCCGGCCACGCGCGCGCCGAGATAATGCTGATAAAAAGCCACCGAGGCGGCTGTGTCGGCGCAATAGATGCCGATTCCCTTTACTGTCATAGTTTTCCCTCCAGTGGTTTGGGGCGGCCCCGCGCTGTCGAGCCGAGATCGGGGGTGGCCAGTGGTTGTCATTTGATGGCGCCTGCCGCCATGCCTCGTTCAAAGAATTTCTGCAAGCTGATGTAGGCGATGACCTCAGGCAATGCGGTGAGCACCGCCCCGGCCAACTGCTTGGTCTGGTCGTCGGAATACTGGCTGCGGAAGTATTGCGGCAATTGCGTCACCACCTGGTGCTCAGCGTTTTGCAGGAATGCCAACGGCAGCAGGTAGGCATTCCAGGCGTTGATGAACACCAGCACGATGATCGCAGCCGCCATCGGCTTCGCCAGCGGGATTATCACATTCCAGAACGTCCGGACCGAGCCGCAACCGTCGATGCGCGCCGCCTCCAGCAGATCGTTGGGAATGCCGTCGAGGAACGTCCGGGTCAGCAGCAGGGTGAAAGGCACCTGCAACGCCGACACCGGGATGATGACCGCCCAGAAAGTGTCGTACATCCCCAGCTTCGCCCAAGT